>JAHDHT010000003.1:3119-5637 GCA_020631175.1 Chitinophagales bacterium | reverse complement strand
GAGCTACTGAGCTACTAAATACCGTGCTACTTAAGAAAAAATAAGTATTTTCGATCAAAGAAAAATTATCAATGAAGATTGCAATTGGATCAGATCATGCGGGCTTTGAATACAAAGAGCTAATATTTAATCATTTAAGAGATCAACAGTTCGATGTTTTTGATTATGGAACAAAAACGCAAGAGCGTTGCGACTATCCGGATTATGCACATCAGGTTGCGGCTGCCGTAAATAATGCAGATTTTCCATTTGGGGTATTAGTTTGTGGATCTGCAAACGGGGTGGCGATGGCAGCCAATAAACATTCAGATATTCGTGCAGCTATTTGCTGGACAGATGAGATTACAAAACTCGCCCGATCACATAATAATGCAAACATAATTTGCCTGCCAGCGCGATTCATTTCAACAGAGGAAGCACTTCAATTTATCGATACATTTTTCAGCACTTCTTTTGAAGGAGGCAGACATACACAAAGGGTACATAAAATTTCAAAAGTTTAATATGAGAATTCCAATTAGCTTAATACTGTTTCTTAGCATTGCAGTAACACATTTATATGGGCAGGATAAAAGACCTGTCGTTGAAACCTATGCAGATGAAATCACGACTGATGAATTAAAAGAACATGTATACATTTTAGCATCAGATGAATATGAAGGAAGAGAAACAGGATTAAAAGGTCAGAAAATGGCCGCCGAATATCTTTCTAATTATTATAATGATTTAGGGGTTGAACCAAGAGGTGAAGAAGGCACCTATTATCAAACCATTCCACTGGAGCAACAGAAATGGGGAGATGTTACATTTGAATCAAATGATGATCTGTTTACATTTTTAGAAGATTTTTATTGCTACGGTCGTAACACTCCCGAAAGCAAGTTAAGGGATGATGAAGTTGTTTTTGTTGGTTATGGTATTGACGATAAACGTTATTCAGATTATGACGGCGTTAATGTCAGAAATAAAATTGTTGTAGCCTTAGCAGGAGAACCAAAAGATAAAAAAGGGAATAACCTGATTACTGGTACAAACGAAAATTCTGAGTGGGTTTTAAACTGGCGTTCAAAATTGGAAGCTGCAAAAGCAAATGAAGTCAAGGCATTATTACTAGTACGTAAAAATGTAAAGAAACAAGTGAAACGATTTCAAATGTTTATCTCCTCTCCTACTTTGCAATTAACCAGCGGACCAAGGCCGAGCAGATATGCTACAACACTTTACATTAGCGATGATGTTTTCGAATCACTTGTCGGGAAGTCTTTGAATAAAATGAAAAAGAAATCAGCTAAGGCGGCAAAAAAAGGTAAACACTATACCAAGACCGTTAGCTCTAATGTGGAAATCAACCTGCTTAAAGATAAAGAACCAACCAATGGCGAAAATGTATTAGCATATATTGAAGGAACTGATTTGAAAGATGAATTATTAGTTGTAACAGCACATTATGACCATGTTGGCAAAAAAGACAAATTAGTATTTAACGGAGCTGATGACAATGCAAGTGGTACGAGCTGCCTTATGGAAATAGCAGAATCATTTATCAAAGCTAAAGAAGAAGGGAACGGCCCAAGAAGATCTATTTTAATTTTTCACAACTCAGGTGAAGAAAAAGGATTATTGGGAAGCAAGCATTATGTTAATGAACCTGTTTACCCTCTTGAAAATACAATTGCCTGTATTAATATTGATATGGTAGGACGAATGGATCCTGAGCATGAAGAAAAAGAAGATAGTAATTATGTCTATGTAATCGGCTCTAACTTTTTAAGTTCAGATTTACATCGTTTAAATGAAGATGCAAGTAAAGATTATTCTAAGCTTGACTTAGATTACACATTCAACAGCTTAGACGACCCTAACCGTTACTACTACCGTTCGGATCATTATAATTTTGTTGAAAAAGGAATACCTTCTGTTTTCTTTTATAAAGGAGAACATGAAGATTATCATGAAGCAACAGACACGGCTGATAAAATACTTTATAAACAAATGAGAAATGTCGCCCGCCACATATTTTACTTAAGTTGGCAATTGGCTAATCGCGATGAACGAATTAAAATAGATATGAGCATGGATGATTTACGATAGACTCTTACATAAATTTAAGAGCTTTCTTAACATCCTTTAACCGGCTTGAGGTAAGTTTACATGAATTGAACCGTTTTGTATCCTGAACTAAATTGAAACAAACATGTCAAACCCTGCTACACCTCCGAAATCCAGTATGGAAAGTTTTAATAACTGGATAAAAAATTCGGTTACCCTAAAAATGTTCTTCATAGGATTTTTAGTATTGATACTTTTAATCCCTTCCAGCATGATTATGAATCTTATTCGTGAGCGAAAAGGTTCGATGAATAATGCACGTCATGAAGTAAGTGAAAAATGGGGACACGCTCAGGTTATTGGTGGACCTGTATTAACTATTCCGTACACTTATTCCTGGAAGGATGCTGAGGAAAAAACACATCAAAAGACTGCCTATGCACACTTTCTTCCTGAAACATTAAATATT
>JAHDHT010000003.1:0-3019 GCA_020631175.1 Chitinophagales bacterium | reverse complement strand
CTTTTAAATAAAGATATCTTTAATTCAGGTGCAAGTTTACGATTAGCAATTGACCCTAAAGGGGATGCTGAGGTAAAGCACAATTTTAGTGTCTCTATAAATATTAATGGAAGCGATCAACTCTCTTATTTACCTATAGGAAAAGAAACGAATGTTGATGTAAAATCAAACTGGCCTCATCCAAGCTTTAATGGTTCTTTTTTACCGGAACACAATATTGGGAAAGAAGGATTTGATGCTAAATGGAAAATATTATATCATAATAGAAACTACCCACAAAACTGGGTTGGCGGTGGCGTGAATGTAATGTCTTCCGCATTCGGTTTAAGTCTTTTTAATCCGGTAGATCATTATACTAAAACAACACGCTCGGCAAAGTATACCATTATGTTTATTGGTTTTACTTTTCTAATCTTCTTTTTTGTAGAAATAATTAATAAGCGTCGCATCCATCCTATTCAATATTTGCTGGTTGGTTTTGCCGTTTGTTTGTTCTACTTATTATTACTTGCCATATCTGAACACACTTCATTTTTCCTGGCTTATCTAATTGCCTGCACGGGTGTAATTGGAATGATTACATTATATACTAAATCAGTTGTTGGTAACTGGAGACTTACCGGAGTGATGTTTGGCACCCTCGTTATTTTATATGGTTTTCTTTATGTCTTATTGCAACAGGAAGATTATGCATTGCTATTAGGAAGTATCGGCTTGTTTATAACACTTGGTATTGTGATGTATATCACAAGGAAAATAAAATGGTTTGGAGCAGAGTCGAACTAAGTCAATCTATGGAGCAATTACTCCTAAATTATAATTTACAAAGTTGTAGGTAAGACTTACAACAAGTATTGAAACTTCATCTAATCCTGCACAGCCGCTAACCGGATCGTTATACTCATAAGTTATGGTATGTTGTCCGGGACCGGCGAGTGCAGGATTAAATGCATTTAATATTATTCCGGGACCATTTAAAGTTCCTCCCGGTGGATTTACTTGCACTGTTATTGGATTTGCAGAACTTATTACCTGCGGTGTGTTTAATATTTCAACTTCAATTCCTTCATCAACAAAAATATTTAATGGTGTTGAGAGACTTTCGCATATTAGAGAGGGCAATTGAATCTCCCAATCATAAAAATAGTAATAGTATGTACCTCCATTATTAGTATCGTGAATACTACAAACATCCGGTGTTGTATAGGGATAAAAAACGCCTACATTATTTCTGAACAAGGAAGGAAAATCAGTAGTTCCTAATTGATAATTTGCACCTGCAGGAATATTAAAATCTAAGTCTACTCTACTCTCCCCGTCCGGAATGAAAACTGTTATGGATTGAAGAACAGTTCCGATTTCATTTCGAAGTTCTATCGTTCTGTTTGATGCACCCGTTGCAAAGACTTTCACTGATTTCAATTCAAAATTAGTAAGCGCATCGAAAATTAAATATCCATCCGAATTCGGATTGTTTAAACCACCATTCCCGAAAGTATTATCTGAAGGTGGGTTTTGAAAACTTTCTCCTTCAATAAATACCGATTGACTTATATAAAAAGAAGTATCACTATAAATAATATCCGTTTGTAATGCTGTTCCAGAGGTAATTAAGTTTGTTCGGTCTTCATCGCTGTACCAATTTAATTGATTATCACTTTCAATTTCTAAAAGTACATTTTGAGGTCCGCAGAGATTTATATCATTTGTTAAAGGTGGATCGACATCTATCCATTCAACTTCAATCGCAGTAGATTGAATTATTCCACAATCTGTTTCTACATCCACCCAATAAATACCGGGCATATTCACTTCAATTGAACCAGTATTTTCGCCGGTTGACCATTGATAAGAAATGGCATCTATTGCTTCAAGTAATACCGATTCACCCGGACAAATAACGAAATCATTGGAGTCAATTATTTCATCGGGTGCGATGCTTTGTTGATTTAAAGTAATTGGAACTACCGTAGCATTATTTGTTTCATCTATTTCCAGAAAATGATTTAGTGGATCAACATCAACGACCAGAAAATACGATCCATTACAGGTGCCTTCAGGAATTTCAATTTGCATTTCATCCAGAAAGTGATAATAAATATCCGTCCAACCAGTGGTGATTCCCTGGCTTGTGCTTCCGCAGGTATAGGTGCCTCCACCCAAACCATAATTGGGAATATTTGCGCTACCCATAACTTCACCGTTAGAACCACGGCAATATCCGGTATACGTATCGCAGGAACCAAAATCCATTAAGCAAAAACCTAATTTCGCTCCTCCGGCAATAATTGGCCAGCTCAAGGGATCTGTTCCCGGAACTTCTTCGCGAATTGAATAAGTGCCCCAATCATCGACATGCATATGATTATGTGTTGGATGATAAGTCATGGTTCCGGCGAAGCGATCGTAATACTGCATTTGAGTACCTGCTTTTTGATATACTCTTTGCTTTATTATCTGGGAAGGAAAACTTCCATCCGGACAAGCGCTTAATCCACCCGGCATATATATGGTATCTATTCCACAGACAAACGAATCGGTCGGTAAAATTCTCAGAGGGCCATAACCAATATTCGGAGTAGAAACGGAAACGGCTAACAAACCCGGTTCTTCAGGATTGTTATTTACTTCGAGTAAGAGATCTTCGGACACCTGAAGGTCGGGTAATAAATCGCAAATCTGACTTCCGTTCGGGCAAAGGCATGATGTTGCGTTTGACAAATTACATTGTGCCATTGCGTTTATAAAAAGCAACTGTGTAAACAGAAGAAACAGGAAGGTTCGCAACATTAAATTAAAGATAGAAAAAAGCTTATCAGGGTTGTAGATGAGAAAAGAAAGGGACATAAAAAAAGGCTGCAATCCATTATTCGGATTACAGCCTTTTCAAATGCTAAACAATTTTGTTTAGAAATATCTTGGAGTTAATACTCTTGTTTTGTCTTTTGCAACGTCATAACCCAACATGATTTCATGAGAACCACTGTTGTAGTTTCCTAACTCTGTTAAGGTTAAATCA
>JAHDHT010000466.1 GCA_020631175.1 Chitinophagales bacterium | reverse complement strand
AACAAAAGCAAAAGAAGTCTCGACTTAATCTCTGCGCCTCTCACCTGTGAAAAAAAGCAGACCGAACAATAGACAATTTCATTTACACCTCCCAGTAATGCTTAGCCAATCGCTTCAGCTCTTGGAGCATTACGTCCCTCCTCAAGGAGGGATTTTCAAATCTCAAATCAAAAAAAGATCCTTCACTTCGTTCAGGATGACCTGCGGTCACCTAAAGCTCCTGCTCAAAATAAATCTTATAATACTTCCGCCCATCCTCATCAACATGTCTCGTTATCTTCGAACGGTCCCCATGTATGTAGATATGAAAATTCTTATCTAATTTGAGAATACTCTTAAATACTTTCGAATAACTTTTAACGGCCGGGGTTGAAATATCGAAATGCTCTTCAATTTCAGCACCTTGGGTTCTTTTGTAATGCTGCCCGAAATTTTTGAAGGATTGAATTACATCTTCTTCCTCAAAAACATGTTCGGCAAATTCCTGTTTGCTGAAGTGTTCGTTTGATTTAAAATAATCCATCGCATTATTCAGCATCTCCATTTGTTCGGGCTTACCTTTTTGATATTCATCTACTAACTGATCCGTAACAAAAGATTTCGTCATTTGCATCATATCTTTCGTAAAATGAAAATCATCTTTGCCATTCTGTAAACCTAAAAATTCTTCATCCCAAAATTTCGTGGTAGAAGACGATGATTGATCGATACTAAATACTTTATAGCCCTCCGCTTTATTCAATTTCAAAACAATACAACCTTTATCCAGCGAGCCAACGGCATAACCTTCATCATCATGCAATAAATAATTGTTCTGCTGTGTTGCCTCCATTTTAATAAAGGGAATTTTAACTTCGGATTTAAAAATCCCAACAGCATCCACTAATTGCTCTTCAAATTGCACCCCGCTAAACAAAACAAGATTAAATTCACCCGGCTTAATCATCGGATGATCCGAAATTTGATAAAGCTTCTTCGCCAGTTTTTCCGAAATCGGAATAAACTGATCACCCTGCTCAAAAAGTGCCGCCACCAAATGCGCAACACTATGTTCATCCGTAAAATTTTCCGGATCAAATTGTTTGAGTGGATAAGGCTTAAAAGATGAAGTAAAATAATTCAAGACCTGCGGCTGATGATTATGCTGCATAATCGAAGAACTCGACTCCGATAGTTCAAGCACTTCTTCATGAGCAGGATTGCCTATGCGGTGTGTGATTATATTTTTTATTTCAGTTTGTTCGAAGGATAGCGTTGACATTATTGTTTTTTAATTTTTGAACATGTTAAGGTATTGCTCGAATATAAATATCCGGTTTCTATTATGACCTGTAATTTCTTTTAAAATATTTGCTTCGACGAAATCCTGGATTAAAGAATTAGCAGCATTATAACCAAGGCCTGTAGCATCTGAAGCTTGATTTACATTAATTGTTGGTTTATTTAGTAAGTATCTAAATAAAATGATAGCACTTTGACTTTTTCTGCCAAATTCATCGTTTATCTTTTGTTCTAAAGTGCTTTTTAATTCAAAGACTTGTGCTAATGTATTGGAAGACTTTTCAGCTGTTTCTAAAATTCCAACTAAGAAATA
>JAHDHT010000133.1 GCA_020631175.1 Chitinophagales bacterium | reverse complement strand
AAGCTTCAACATCAATGCTCACCATAAAGGTGCTTCCCTCACATTCCTGTACTTCGGCCGAAGCTGAATTAATCATACAAGCCGGACAGTTATAATTTATATCCTGTGCTATTGGTTCAATACAAGATGAGCTGTTGAAATATTCAGCTGTAACGGTAACCGTTCCATAAGCACCCGGCAAGAAAATCTGAGGATCTTCAGGGCTAACTAAAACATAATCTTCACATCCGGCAATCGGGTTAATACTTACAGCGCACGCATCACTATTAATTTCAACAAAAGGTTGTATATCCGTAGGGTATACCGTTACTTCAACAGTATCGGTTAATAAAACAGTTGAATCAATTGAACATGTACCCGTAACAATAATCTGTTGAACAGAAGGTGCACAGTCTTCATTAATAAATTGTAGTTCAGCAACATCGTCCTGAACAATAATGCTTCCATCCGGTAAGAACCAGGTGATTGCATCCAAAGTAGCATCAGGATCACTTACGTATAGTTGATAGAAAGCATCTTCCCCCGAACAAACTTCAACAGGTCCTTCAGCTTCAAAATCTGTTGGACATTCAGGTACACAAGCTGCTAGATCTTCAGCAGAACAACACTCCCTTGCAACAAGGCCTGTTCCGCTAACGGTACCCATAATGTTTAAGCCCATAGCCACACCGGAAAGGTTTCTTAAATCTGCTCTTAGGCAGTATTGACCATCACTTAAAATAAAAGTAGAACTGCCTAATGTTGGTGAAGTAAATGCACTGGTTTGTCCTGATGTTTCTTCAACAATTAATCCAAGGTTGGTTCCATTTTCATCGATTAAATAAACTTCAGCAGAATTATCTACTAATAAACTTAAATCAATGGTAATCTCATTATCATCCCCACAAACACAGAAACAAGTTTCAAATCCATATGGAGCTTCAGGTTCCGGGTTATTCAAATTTAAGCCCGAATCATCAAATGCCGAAATCCATCCCGTATTCATTTGATCTGCCCAGGCAGGATCAGGATCAATAACGAAAGTAGGAGAAGGAAGTGTAATTCCGGTATTAGGTGCTTCCACCATTTCCCAGTAAAAGTCGTCATCACCAACATTAAAAACTGCACCGGCTGCATGATTATATCCGGTATTCACAATTAATTCTGATGCGCTGCAACCTGCAAGACCACAAGGACATTCAGGTACACAATCATCAACCTCTATGATGAGCGTTGCCGTATCGTTTACAAGGCAGGTTGTACTGTCTGTTACAACCAGAGATACTTCAAACGTACCGCCTGTAGTGTATGTATAATTCGGGTTTTCATCGGATGAAAATCCAACTCCATCGCCAAAATCCCAGAAATAATTTAAACCACCGGTACTTAAATTTTGGAAGGCGACTTCATATGGAATACAATTAGAGGTGCTTTGACTTACAGGTTCTGCATTTGCATTTGCTTCCAGACCCACTTGCTCAAAATTAAATTTCACCACATTTACATCCCAGCCTGCAAATAAATCAGGACTTGCTGTTCCGGTAGCACCCGGTACATCATTAGAGCAAGTACACATACCCTGGTAAATTACTCCTCGTTTGTCGAAGCGACTAGTACCTCCATCCACATGTTCAGAACAAGAGCCTCCAAAATAAGATCCATATAATAAATTTTCAGCATCACGCTCTAAGACCTGAAAATAAAAATCCTGTCCCTGAGTATAAGAGGCAAAAGCATCGGCTGTAATAGCAGGAGAATATCCGGTTCCGCCATATCCCCAGTTCCCAAAACCTGAAGTGTAAATATTTTCGCAAACATCTACCAAGAAAGCTGTTGGAGCAATAAGACTTGAAAAATAATATCCTCCGCCACTACCGGCATTGGCTTGAGAACCTAAACGGGTAGAAAATTCATAACCGGACCAATCCGAATTCATTTTTACGACGAATAACTCACCAGCTTCATCATAATATACATTTCCATTCACCGGGAATGTTTCTTCACTTTGACCTAAAACAAAAACCTCTTCCGCTAAATTTAAATCAACAAAATAAGCTTGATCATAAGACTCAGTACCTAAGAATGTAGATTTAAAAATGGTACTTCCGTCGGCACTTATATGTGTTAAAAATCCATCCGAAGCGATACTAAAGCCACCTCCGGTATTACCTAAGAAAGTATCTCCAATTACATTAGGAGAAATAGGGAAATCAGCACTCGTTGTTCCGCCTACCGCATAGATTTCATTGTTATCTGTAATGGCTATTGCAAAACCACCTTCGTCTCCGGTTCCTCCTAAAAATGATCCCCAAAGCATCGAACTTAATTCAGGATTCATTTTGAAAATAACAGCTTCCTGTCCTCCATTATAGGTAGGCTGAAAACATCCATATGTAACAGGAAAGTCATTATCCGTACAACTTGAAATAATATAAATATTATCATCACTGTCAACATCGACTTCCCCTTTGAATTGATCTCCGTAATTATAGCTATTGCTGTTGTTAAGGCCGGAACTACCGTTACCCCCAACGTATGTTCCACCCAAAAGGGCAGTTCCGTCAGGACTTAATTTTACAATTCCAATAGAGCTTGAATAACTTGGTTGAAAACCCTGAAAGGCATTCGCTGAAACAGGGAAATCTGAAGAACTCACAGAGCCAAATGCAATTAAGTTTTCTTCTGAGTCGGTAATAATACTGTGCGGATAATCAGAACCACTTCCACCTACATAAGTAGAAAAAATTCTGGTAGTTGCATCCGGACTGAATTTACTGAGGTTCATATCAATACTTCCACCAAATGTTGTTTGGTAAGCGCCCGGCGTTGTTGGCAAACCCGAACCAAAAGCTTCACCACCACCATAAATATTTTCGGATATGTCTGTACAAGCTGTAAAACCATAAGTAGAAGCACCAACAATTCCTGAATAAACTGACGCTACTAATGTAGGATCAATAACCAACTTTAAATTAGTGTCATAGCTTCCCAGCTGATAACTGATTTCATTTCCATCCAAAACAAAAGCACAATCAATGGCTGTTTCTACACCATTCACGATCTGGTAAGCATACGGAGCTATTTCTGTAATTTCATTTATACTAGTCGTTAATTTTAAATTGCCTTCTTCCAGTTCAATATTATATTGACCTTCATAGATTTGAAGAATTTGTGCTGGATCAGCATTCGGATGGATGATATAATCGTATTTAAAAGATCTTTCTTCACTGTAATGCACCATATCTATTCCATCATAGATATTTTCATAAATTATTTTTTGAAAACCTCTGGCGCCCTGACCCCATTGTGAAGGATCATTACCTAAATAAAAATTAATAACACCCGGATTTTGGATGGATTTCATTATAGATGGAATATTGGGTTGATTCCCAAATCGCATAAAGATGGCATGGCCGTTAATAAGTTGTTCTTCTACATCTTCAACCGGGCATTCCCCCTGAAGAGCGTGACAATTATTGACTTCATCAAGATTCCAATAATCATAAATGAGCTTATCTTCCGTCAGGAAAATCTGTCCACCATTCAATAAAGAACGGGCAACTACTTCTTCAGGCCATTGATTTTTGTTTTCTACAAATTCAAGAGCTGCACCGGTAGATGCTAATAATTGAACACTCAGTAAAACAAAGAGGAAGAGGGTAAGGGTATTAAATTTCATAGTTCTGATTGATTGTTAATGATCTATTCAACTAAAGATAAATGTAATTTTGCAGACATTTAAAGCCTTCAATGAAAAGTAGTACACAATTATCTGGATTTCAACCGCTTTTCAATCAGCCCTTTAGCAATGATTTAGCATTTTCGAGCGCTGATGCATTTACTTTTTCACCCGCTACCATTTTAGCAATCACTTCGATTCGCTCGTTGTCAGTTAATGACTTGATTCTGGTAAACGTTTGGTTTTTTATTACCTCTTTAAAAACCTGAAAATGCTGCTTTCCTTTACTCGCCATCTGAGGAAGATGCGTAATACACAATACTTGATGTTTTTTGCTAAGTTTATGCATTTTAGCAGCAACCATTGCAGCTGTTTCGCCGGAAATGCCGGCATCAATTTCATCAAATATTAAAGTTGGCAAGGCAGTGAAATCTGCCATCATGTTTTTGACACATAACATTAAACGACTCAGTTCTCCTCCGGAAGCGACATTGGCCACCGGCTGCGCTGCACTTCCGGGGTTCGCTGAAAAAAGTAAAGAAAAATGATCAGTGCCGCTTTCTGTTAATTCTTCTAATGAAGTATGTTCGAATTGAATCGTAACTTTATTTAAGCCAACTGCTTTCAGCTCCGGGACTATTTTAGCAATAAATTTTTCAGATGCTTTTATTCTCTTCGAACTTATTTGCTTGGCTTTTTTGAACAATTTTTGCTCAGCTGAAGACAGCTTTTTAGTTAACTTATCGACTTCCTCTTCAAAGGCATCTATATTATTAAAGTTGTCTTGGAAACTCGTTCTTAAATCAATTAAAGCTTCAAGGTCTTTGACCTGATGTTTGTTTAAAAGCTGATGAAATAAATCAACTCGCTCCTTAACTTCTTCTAATCGCTGCGGATCACCTTCAGATTTATGAATAATATGCTGAATTTCACTTTGAATATCTTCTAATTCAATTTTTAATCCATCCAAACGGTCAGCCACTTTCTCAAGATCACCAGACAAATGTCCGATCTGACTAATATTTCCTTTTATTGCATTAAGCTGATCTATTAGTCCGCCTTCTGTCTCAATAGCCCGATTATTTTCAACTAAACTCTGCTGTATTTTTTCGGCATTATTTAAGATTTGAAATTCATTTTCAAGATTTGTCAATTCAGCAGGATCTTCAAGAGCAGCATCATTCAACTCATTTAACTGAAACTGAATGTAATCTTCCTCTTTTTTTAATCGATTAATTTTTTGAATGAGGGCAGTAAGCTTTCTTTTTTCTTCTTCGTAGACAAGAAAATCTTCAGCATATTTTTCGACTGTATTTACCTGCTCGGCTAAAATATCAAGAAAGTGTAACTGATATTCAGGTTCACTTAAGTTAAACTTGTGATGCTGCGTATTTAGATCGACTAAATTCGAACACAGTTTTTTCAATGTTTGAAGCGTAACAGGCGTATCGTTAATAAAAGCCCTCGATTTTCCTTTGTTATTGATTTCACGACGGATTATTGTTTCACCTTCATAATCAACATCCAACTCTTCAAACCATTTTTCGAGTTTGTAAGGAAGGATATTAAACTGAGCTTCAACGCTGCATTTCGATGCTTCATCTCGTATCACTGTGGTATCTGCACGTTGACCCAAAATCAATCCAATAGCGCCCATTATTATCGATTTACCGGCTCCTGTTTCACCTGTAATGATGTTTAAATCATTGGCAAAATTGACATCCAGCTTATCAATGATAGCATAGTTTCGAATATGTAACTGCTCCAACATTTTGTTGCGCCAAATTAAGCTAATTATTTGAATGGATGGATGAAAATTTCTCCCTTAAATGTTATTCTTTCATAAGCATTCGGATAAACACCGGTGCAATAATTAAATCGGCCAAAACTGCAGAGAATAAAGTAATAGATACTAATAAGCCAACATAATAGGTGCCCACAAATGAAGAGAATAATAAACTTAAAAAGCCAAAAAATAAAATGATCGATGTAATGCAAATTGCCTTACCGGTTTCATGTAAGGCATTTTTCAAAGCCTCTTCTCTGGATAAACCTTTAGATAGTTCCAACTTCAATTTGGTCAGTAGATGAATAGTATCATCAACAGCAATTCCAAATGCTAAAGTGAAAATGATGGAAGTAGATGCTTTTAATTCTATACCCGCAAATCCCATAACTGCGCCAGCAACAAGTAAAGGGAAAATATTAGGAATGATAGAAATGACAATTAAACGGAAATCTCTAAATAAAAAAGACATTAATAAAGAAATTAAAACAAAAGCTATTCCTAATCCTGAAAATAAAGCCCGCCTTATCAAAATATTATTTTTATCAATCATGACCGCCGAACCTGTTTGCTGAATTTTTATAATTTCTGCATCTAAATTTTTATCAGCCCATTTCCTTATTTCTTTATAAAGATCTTTCATGGTATTTGCTCCAAGATCTTTTACTTTACAGCTATATCTCGCCATACTTTTATCTTTACTTATAAACGTACCGCTCAAATTTTCTCCGGCAAGTCGCAGATCCCTGTTGTATTTTTTTATGGTAGAAGAATTTTCAGGGAAATAGTAATAATCGATTTTATTGCTATTGTAAGCCACGTTTAATGAAGCGTACAGGGTAAGTGGTGAAACCGCATGACCGAAAATTTCATTCGACTGAATATATTGATCGAATTTGTTTAATTCATTTAAAAAAGAATAATCATCTAAAGCTATTCCTTCCTGCGGAAAAAGCATCACTTCATACTGCCTTACCCCATTGTAATTTTCTTCAAAAAAACTGAAGTCTTTTCTTACTCTGTCTTTTGCCGAGACATCTCCTAATATGGATGTGTCTGTAGATATTTGAAAAATCCCGTAGAGACAAATAAAAAATAACAGAACAGAAAAACCTGCAATTAACCTCCCGTTTTTTAAAGTGAAATGATAACATCTATCCATCCACTTATGCCAGAAATCACCGGAGCTTTTCTTGTATTTCGCTCCCCAGGGCGGACGAATACGTAATAGCGATACGGTAAACAACATAACCGTTAAATAGGCTACAAATACCCCAAGTGCTGCTGTTAAACCGAACTCTCTTATAGGTATTATACTGGCTGAAGCTAAAGAAGCGAAACCTATTCCGGTCGTTAATGAAGTTAGCAATGTTGCAAATCCAATCTCTTTAACGGTCTGCCATACGGCTTCGTCATTTGTTTTCCCCTTTTTCAATTCATCATGATGCTTTGTCATGATATGCACGATATCAGACATGCCAACAACTAACATTAAAATAGGGAAGAGTGCAGATAAAATATCAATTGGCTGCCCCCACCAGGCCAATAATCCCATGAAAATTATCAATCCCAGAACTACCGAAGTAAAGGCGTACAAAACAGCCGGAAGCCGTCTGTAAATGATAATCAATAAAATTAAAATGAGTATAGAAGATATGCCGGTATATAAAAACAACTCGCTTCTGATCATTTTAATAATTGTACTAACTGTATTGACTTTGCCTACAATATGTACTTCGTCGAAATTAAAGTCTCTTTCAAGTTGCGCAAGCTTTTCATTAATTGGGAAGTAAGAACTTTGTTTTACAAAAGCTTCCGTAAAAAGCATCACATTTGTATGTTTCAAATCATGTGATAAAAAACTGCCTTTAATTCTTGGGTCGCTCACAAGCCGCAAACTGTCTTCCACAAAGTCGGTCTGATTTTCTAAATCAAACACATCAAACTGCATTAATCCAAAGGTAGTTTTAAGCGGATATTTCAAATTTGAAATAGCAAGACTTTGCTCAACTCCGGGAATTTTAGAACATTCATTGCTAAAGGAATCCAGTTTATTTAAAAATTCCCGATTAAAAATTCCATCCTTATTAGCAATAGAAATAAAAATAAAATTGTCATCAGCAAGGAATGCCTTTCTAAACGTATTGTAATGTTCTAAATCAGGATCTCCATTTGGAAAGAACCGTTCAATGTCATAATTGAAGTTGAGTTTTGGCAATTGAAAAAACGACCAGATTACCATGAGTAAAACGAGCCCAATGGTAAGATAATTTATGCTTAATGGTATTTTTTTCAAACGGATAAGATGCTAATTAATAATGCCTGAAACCTAATTTTGTTTCATCGATAAATTAATGATCATGAATAATCGGACGTTCATCCTGAAAAACAACCTTCCATCCTCCCGATTCCGCCATCAAACGAATCACTTCCAGCATTTCAAATCCCTGCTGTTCCGCTTGCTCCATTAATTCAGAATTATATGCTTTCAAGGTAATTAAATCTTTAGCCATCGTATTTAACTCCGTAAGTTCATCTTTCGAAAAACCATTAAACCAGCCTTGATTCATATCGAAATATTGAATATCCGGCTCGATACTGATTATACTTGCTTTGGGTAAATTACTAATGATAATGCGTCGCTCCCGATGATCCATTAACACATCTAAACGCTCAAGATCATAACCGGCCGAAACTTTTGCATTCACTTTCAAAATGACATTTTTTTTGAAAGGCCCCCAATCAAAACCGATAAAATCGCTATGACTTACCACATTGCTGAATTCCCCTTCAACCGTAATCATTTTCACCACCTTACGGATATTTTTCAACATCACATCTGCTGAGGTACTGCTTTGATGCTTAGGCCAGTAATACATCCATCCAAGCCATGCCAGCAATAGTGTAAATACAATACCTGCGAGGAAATAAACAATTGATCTTCCTGTATTATTCATCTTGCTAATAATAAACAAAATTTCACTTCAAATCGTGTGTTATTTGTTAATAATAAATGTCAAATTTATACCTGAAAATCGTACTTTCGAATCATGCAACAATACCTTGATTTGCTACAAAAAATAATGGATGAAGGCGTCGAAAGAGGCGACCGCACCGGCACCGGAACAATCAGTATTTTCGGCCATCAGATGCGTTTTGATCTCACCGAAAACTTCCCTTGTTTAACCACAAAGAAGTTACATCTACGCTCTATCATTCACGAGTTATTGTGGTTTTTGAAAGGAGATACGAATATTGCTTATCTGAAAGAAAATAAGGTTCGTATCTGGGATGAATGGGCAGATGAAAACGGAGACCTTGGTCCCGTATACGGACATCAATGGCGATCCTGGCCGACGCCCGGCGGCGAGACGGTAGATCAAATTTCAAATCTGATTAAGCGATTGAAAGAAAAGCCCGATTCAAGAAGGCATATTGTGAGTGCATGGAATGTTGCAGACGTAGAAAAAATGGCGCTGCCTCCCTGTCATTGCCTTTTTCAGTTTTATGTTGCAAATGGCGAGTTGAGTTGTCAGCTCTATCAACGAAGCGCAGATGTATTTTTAGGTGTGCCCTTTAACATTGCCAGTTACGCATTATTAACGAAAATGGTAGCCCAAGTTTGCGGACTAAAAGCCAAAGAATTCATACATACATTTGGAGACACCCATCTTTATCTGAATCATTTAGATCAGGTAAAAGAACAATTATCAAGAAAACCTCGTACACTACCTCGGATGGAAATTAATCCTGATATTAAAAACATTTTCGAGTTCAAATTCGAAGATTTTACACTGAGTGATTACGATCCGTATCCGAGTATTAAAGCACCAATCGCAGTATGATTATATCCGTTATTGTAGCCGTCTCAGAAAATAATGTAATCGGAAAAAATAATGACATTCCATGGCATTTACCGACAGATTTGAAATATTTCAAAAAAGTTACGACCGGTCACCATATTATAATGGGAAGAAAGACATATGAGTCTATAGGCAGACCGTTACCTAACCGTACCAACATCGTAGTTTCCAGAAATAAAGATTTAAAAATTGAAGGAGTAACGGTGGTGCAGTCGGTTGATGCAGCATTAGCATTAGCCCAGATGAACGGTGAGGATGAAGCATTTATAATTGGAGGAGAAAGCATTTACAAATCCCTCTTACCGGAGGCAGAACGTTTGTATCTCACAAGAGTGTTTACACAAATTGAAGGAGGCACCGCATTTTTCCCTCAATACAATGAAAAAATGTGGATCGAAACCAACAAGTATCCATATCTCCCCGACGACGAGCACGCCTATTCTTATACCATGTTTGTTTACGAAAGACGTATGTAGTAATTTTTAGGCAGCCCGCGGAATTAACATTTCAGACATATTAAAACATCCACTCCGCGGCCGGGCTATCCGTTCAAATAAGTCACTTTTTCAGTAAGTCATAAATTGTATTTGCCCGTTTTTTCGCTGGCACTCCAAACCAGGCAAATCCATTTATGCTAAACTTCAAAAGCAACTTATAACCACTACTATCCCTGCTGCGATTGTTATAATGAAATGAAAAGAATTTT
>JAHDHT010000002.1:45021-49578 GCA_020631175.1 Chitinophagales bacterium | reverse complement strand
GTCGCTCAGTAGCACGGTATTTTATCACAAAGACATTCTTAACTAAATTCTGTGCTACCAAGTACAGCGCTACTAAGTACAGCAAGCGCTACCCGGTACTCATTAAAAAGACTACTGCCGGTAAACTAAGCCCGATTGTACTGGAAACCCGACGCCGCTGAAGTGCACTGAAACAATGTTGGTATGAAGGCTGCCGGAGAAAGACAAAGCCAACATATGTGAAAGCGCCTGAAGCGGTGGCGCGTTGCAAGGGAAAGCGGGACTGCTGATGCTTACGGAGCACCGAACTTTCCTTTCAAAAAAATTAATTGGGTAATTCTTCTACTTTGATCTGGTCTTTTACTAAAAGTGATTTAAATGACACGCCCTGGATCTGACTATCGAGCCAGTAGGTTAGGTTGAGTGTGCTGATGGCTTCACGCTCGGAGGTTTCGTCCATCAATTTCATTAATTCATCTTTGAGCTTCATGAAAAGTTCTTTTAACTCTTCTTTGTCGTGCATAAATAAACCGCGTTTGAGAAAGCGTAAAATCAGGTTTTCGAATTTAAACTCAAATTTCTTTTTGCGGATGAAACGGTAGGTAGATTTAATACTTGACTCAAGTAATGAATTGTAGCCGAGTTCATAAATGGTGATCAGATTAAGCACTTTCACATGCGCCATGATGTCTTCCCGTAAATCGATTTTTGGATCATCAAGCAGCTTACGGAACCACTCCATCGCCATCGACCATTCTTCATTACAGAAATAGAAAAAGCCGATATAATACTGAATCACCAGTTTGTGGTTGAAGTTGATGAATTCGTCATATTGATATAATTGCTCTTTTATGCCGGGTAATAATTCTTTGAGTTTGTCGAGTTGCTTTGTGTTGGTGTAATAGGTCAACTGTCCGGTTATTACCCGAACTATGATATCAAGTGTATACTTTTCATTGAGTTTGAAGTATTTGCTGTTTAAAATATCCTGTAACTTATTGAGTGTGCTTTCAGTTGCCTTATAATGAGATAGCTGAACCTGAATACCCAGCAAGTTATTCAATGCACTTATATAGACTTTAGGTTTACCTTGAATCTTTTCCATATTGTCTTCGAGCAACTCTACGAGCCGTTCTCTGAATTTCATGCTTTTTTCAAGTTCACCTGTTAGCCGATAATAAACACTATTGATGATGAGCATTCGGTTAAGCGCATCGAATGAAAGTGCTTTCTTTTCATCTGACAGTAATGCCTTGTCGTCTTCAGTGAAAATCTGAGTTACACTGGCGATATTACTGTCTGTTCTTTTTCTCGAGATATATTCAGAAATCTTGGAGCTAAGACGGTTCATTTCCATCAGGTTTTTATAGCGATCGAGTATGTCGAGCCCTCTTTCATATCCTTCAGATGCATGAAGTCTTAGCTTTTCATAGTTATAGCGTTCCACAAAAAACTGTACTTCTTTCACCTGTATTTGCAGTAAATAGAGAAACAATTCCTGATCAGTAGCAATTTTCTTTGCTCTGTCTAAGAGCTTTTTACTTTGTGTAAAGAGGTTTTTATCCAATAGAATTTCAGCCTGATGGAGGAGATGGTTTAGCTGATCTTCGGGAGTTTGCTCTGAATAATAAGAATCCAGACTTTTCAGGATGGATTTGTATAGTCTGTTTTTCGTAACATGAAACTGTTTTACAAAGGCTCTTTTGCTGAATTTTTTCTTCAGCTTCTCTTCATCATACACTTCCATTTTGTCTATGGCGTCGAATAAATCTATCTGATTTTGCTTCAGATTTCCGGCTGTCATAGACATGGTAATCTTGAAATATCGCTTTTCTGAGCGCTCAAGAGCCTTTATTAATTGAAATAAATCATCCGAAATTTTCATTAGACCTGTACATTTAGTTTTGTCACGAAACGCCTGTAAATAAAGGGAAATTGCATTATTTATGACAATTTTCCGCTTTGAGAATGTAATTAT
The DNA here is from genome assembly GCA_020631175.1 of Chitinophagales bacterium. GTDB lineage: Bacteria > Bacteroidota > Bacteroidia > Chitinophagales > JAHDHT01 > JAHDHT01. Next base: position 47,621 of record JAHDHT010000002.1, on the reverse strand, counting down.
AAAACAAAAAAAGGTTAAAAAAATGGATACATGTGTTTTTATATTAGACGTTGTAATCATATCTAAACGCAACGATTATGGGACAAACGATACTTTTTAAGAGATTTTTAGCAAGCATTTTCATGTTTGGAGCTCTTTTGGGGGCCGTAAACGCTCAAAACGATGTTTGTTCTGAAATAAGCGTTGAAGGTGTACAGATAGTTGAGCTACATAACGAGCTAACCTTAGTTGTTAACCTCAATCATTCCTTCGAAGGAAATGTAACTGTAGATGTTATTGTTGATCAGTTTGATGTGGTTAAAGTGTTAAACACACCGCAAGATTATGAACTTCCAAATCCGATTTTAAGTCCATCACAGGTTTATTTTCCTATTGAACCGGTAGATCATATTATTGGCATTCCGGATGATCTTGAAATCAATGGATTTGTTACGATCAACTTTAATGATGAAATGTTGACCTGTACTTATGAGTTCAACAATGCGACAATTATTGAAGACACCAACACACCTGCTCCGATTAACCTTGACATTAATTGTGAGAACATTCAGATTGAAGCATTCCTGATTGAAGACGAAAACGGTTTACTGGTCTTATCATTCGATGTTACTAATCATGATAATTCTACGATTGAATTAGATGATGATCAAATAACAGTATCTGTACCGAGTAACTACAGCGGATCGATTAATATTCCGAACGCAACAGAAATCGATTTACATAACAATGCATCGGATGAAGTGAATCTTACATTATCAGACATTACGCTGCATGATATGGATGATCATGAAACAGTTACTCTTTTCATCAACATCGGTGATTGTTCAATACCGGCTGTAATCGATGTTAGCTCAGAAAGTGTTGTAACAGGCGACGGAGTTATTATTGTTGATGATTTCTGGCAAGTAAGACCTGTTTATCCTAATCCTTCAAAAGGAAGAGTTGTGATCGAGCAGGAAGGTCAGAAAGATCAGCAAACAAAAGTGGTGGTTTACAATCTTATTGGTAAATCAGTAAGAAGTGAAATCGTTCACGGTGCAACAACAGAATTAAATTTAAACGATCTCGAAAGAGGAGTATATATTATTGAATTGACGAACGGACAGCAAGTCATTACCCAAAGATTAATTAAGGAATAATTTAAAACATCAAATCATGAATTCACTTGCATTAAATTATCAGACGATAAACTTGTTCAGCGGCTTGAACCAGGAGAATATTGAGGCTTTAGGAGCAATTTCAGAAGTATTGAAATTCAAGAAGTACCAATATATTTATAATCCAAAAGAAGCGGCAGATCACGTTTATTTTGTGTTGGAAGGAAGGGTGAAAATTTGCAGTTACAATGAGATCGGCAAAGAATTAATTAAAACAATCCATTACCCGGGTGAAATGTTTGGTGAATGTGGCTTGTTAGAAAACGCTGAACGTTTAGATTACGCACAATCTATGGATAGCAGTCTTCGTCTCTTAGCTGTACCGTTACCGGCATTCAAAAGATTCTTATGCAACAACCCTGATTTGAGTATCAAATTAACAAGCCGCATTGGAAATAAATTAATGGCCGCACAAAAGCGTATCGAAAACTTTATTTTCAAAAGTGCAAGAAGCAGAATAATTGATTTTATAAAAGATTTAGCGAATAAGCAAGGTCGCCAGGTGGGTTACGAAATTCTGATTAAAAATTTCTTAACGCATAATGAAATTGCTTCTTTAATCGGTACTTCAAGACAAACAGTAACGATTGTTTTAAATGAATTAAAGAAATCAAATCAAATACACATTGATCGTAAAAATGTCTTAGTAAGAGATATTAATACGTTACAATAAATTTCTTCTAGTCTCAACCTTAAAAAGCCCCGATGACGCTCGTCACGGGGCTTTTTGATTTTCTTCTCTTTCTAAATTGGCTTTGTTTTAAACTGATAGCTTGTAGAACAAAATACCTAATAAATAAGGTGTTATATTTAAACTAAAGTGTATTTAAATCCTTTTACGAATATGAAACCTTTGCTTAAATTTTCCGGCCTTGTAATTTTTATCTTTTCTCTTTTTCTGATAGCCTGTGAAAAAGAAAATCCCGTAGCTGAAGCTACCGAAATAAAAACCATCAATAATGTTTGTGAAAAGCAGGTCTTGCCTGTTTTAATGCTGCATGGCTTTTTAGCTTCAGGAGATACATACACAAATTTCTGGCAACTGTTTCATAGCAACGACTATTGTCCTGAAATACTTTTTGTGATGGATCGAAATACAACAGACTTTGCCGCTGATTTTATTCCGGCACTTGACGAAAAAGTTAACGATATACTGGCTGCAACAGGGGCTGAACAAATTGTTTTAATGGGCCATTCTGCCGGAGGAGGATTAGGTTATTCATATTTATCTGATGCTACAAGAGCTTCTAAAGTGGCGCATTATATTCATATTGGAAGTAACCCTGAAAGCGGACCTGCAGGTCCCGGTGGTTCGGTTCCGACTTTAAACATCTGGTCAACCGATGACTTAACTGTTGCAGGAGCAAATATTTCGGGTGCTGAAAATTTAATGCTGGAAGGAAAAGATCATTATGAAGTTGCAACGGCAGTTGAAAGCTTTGA
>JAHDHT010000002.1:32378-44921 GCA_020631175.1 Chitinophagales bacterium | reverse complement strand
TAATGCTGGAAGGAAAAGATCATTATGAAGTTGCAACGGCAGTTGAAAGCTTTGATCGCATCTATCAGTTTATTAATGATGGAGCAAGTCCTGCCACTCTTGAGGTAAGCTCGCAGGAAAATGTCAGCATTTCAGGAAAAGCATTATCATTAGGTGAAAACAATCCACTGGGAAATGCTACTGTAGATATTTATCCGGTTTTTGCAGAGACAGGTCTTAGAAGAACAGAACTTCCGGAGTTTTCGATTAACACATCAGTTGATGGCACATGGGGACCGGTTAGTCTTCCTTCCTGCAGACACTACGAATTTGTAGTAACTAATAATGCAGATCCTTCTGACAGAATCGTGCATTACTATCGGGAAGGATTTTTACACGATAATGCATTGGTTTATTTAAGAACTATTCCACCTCCGGGTACCCTTGCCGGTTTATTATTGGCCGGCTTACCCTCAGATGATCAACAAGCTGTACAGGCAATTTTTACTTCTAGTCAGGCAGTGGTTAATGGAAGAGATACCTTGTTTGTGAATGATAGTGAATTATCAAACCCGGCATTTACTTCTGCCGACCAAACCACTATTGCTATCTTCTTATATGATAATGATAATCAAATGTCTGATCTGGTAAGCCACGGAGGCTTATTCGATACCAGCCCCTTTTTGAATGCGGTTGATTACTATTTCGAGGGTTCAGAAGAACTGTATTCCATATATGAATTTAATGGAAGGAAATTAGCCGCACCACACTGGCCATCTTCTTCTAATGGGGTTTCAGTAATTGTGTTTGATTAATTTGGCAACTTCGCTTAGTCTTCGTAAAACCCTAACAGTTTAATTGCATCAAGGTCGGTTTTATTGACATCAACAATAAGACGATCACCGGTTGTGCAGCTGCAACCGGTGCAACCTGGGTCAGCATCAGGTCCCTGACTATCAAAATTTCTTGACCTTACATCAATTCCCTGACTTGCAAGGTATAATAAGGCATTGTCACCATATTCTGATGCTGAAGCATCTTCAACATGCCAGGGCTCAGCACATTCTGTTCGATCAAAAAAGACATTTATATATTCAAATTCTTCACAGGAAGAAAAAATGCTTAGACATAAAAAACTAAATAATATAAAAGTGAAGTATTTCATATGATTCATCATTCTGCAAAGATAAACTCTTTAAAGCATAGATTAGTATTAAAGGATTTCATTAATTTTTTGAATCAACCAGTTTTTATCAGCTACATTTTTAGTAGAAACAATCTCATCCTTTAATTGAAGTCTTAATTCTTTTTTCCGGTAAGCACTTCTACTTAGCTTTTTAAACAGGCGAAGAAAGTTCTTATAATTTTTTAACCGGTTAGCAGACAAGTTCTTTTTCCTTTGCAACAACTTTTGAAAGCTATTCAATAAAGAACTCATCACCTCCTGCTCATCTAACTCATAAAATGTTTTTAATAAAAGTGTTTTGGCATCCAGGTTATAAAATATATCCGTATACTCCACATATTGTAACAAACGTAAGACTTTATAAAAGTCTCCTTTTGAGAAATGAAGTTTTGCCATATTATATGTGATGGCATTTTCTTTTTCTTCTTCAGGAAGGAAGTTGCTATACTCATTTATAAAGGTTTCTATTTCATCATACTTTTCAATTCTTAATCCACAAGAAATAAAGTTTTTAAATGTCCATGGTGAAAGTTCACCATTTTGAAAAAGTGATTTATTTTTTATTGAAAAATCATATAATTCAAAAAGTGTAAATAAAAATTCAAGATTACCGGCATTAATACACCTTACACAATAATTAATGGCCATTAAAGACAGATCTCTAATTTCACCTTCTGCAAAGATGTTAAAGTGTTTTTCGAGCAGTTGTTTTAAGGTGTTAAACCAACTTTCTTTCTCTTCCTGAATTAATAAATTAGCAGCTACATAATAAGTATAAACAGCTTTATCATTTTCTAAATCTTCCTTTTTTAAATTATTTACAAATTGAACGAGCTGCTGATAAAATTCTCTATCAGCACCAATTTGTCGAAATGAAAATCGGGCACAGATTAATTTTAGTTTTTCAAAAACATAAAATTGTTCCAATTTGTCAAATGCATCAGTAAGTGGTTCCAGATTAAAACGGTCCCCATAGCGTTCATTGTATGATAGATTTAAAATAGAAGCTCTGTAATGATTAAAGTATTCAGTGAAAGATTCTTCTGATGTTCTTCCTTTTTCATAGTTGAGCAACTCTAAACGACTATGTTTATCTAATTCAAGATCAAGTAATGATTGAATTAAAAATATTCGTTTTTTACTTTCTGTTTTATTGAACTGATCATGACTTAAAAAATGATAGACTTGCTTGAGTAAAGCCGACTTTAATCGCCTCCATTTCAAGTCGTCATAATCTGTGTTTTGATATACAGCATGATAGAGCTCTACTTCCTCTTCCAGTTGATTAAACCACTCATCTGATTTGGAGCATAATATTTTGCAAAGCGCATATAATTCAGGTTTTTTTGCTTTCCAGTAAGCAAAAACTTCCACTTCAAGAGCTGTTTTTTGCTTTTTGGAAAGAGAACCGATCAAATTTATTAGCTTACTTTTCAATATATTTTAATTGATAATCAATAAGTTGTGGCGTCATTTGCGCCATATAAGTAGAAACAATATCGTAATTTTGTGGGGAAATCACAGAATGTAACAGCGTATAATTGTAGTATTAAATAATACACTTATGAAATATTTATCAATTATCATCGCAGGATTGTTGCTATCGTTTGGCTCTGTTAATGGTCAAAAGACGGTCTACTATCAATTATTGGACATAAATAGCGAATGGGGTAAAATTTCGCAGGATGCATTTCCTGTATTAAAAGAAAAGAGACAAATAACCAGTGAACAGGAGATTATAAAGTTGCATTTAAATCTGGTTGAGCAATCATTAAGGTTGAAAAGTGATTTAATGCTTGATGCCGAAGTTCAACAAAAACGGGAAGAAGGTTTAGACATCTTAAAAGCTTATGCAGATCGAGGTTTGTTTCCAATTAATAATCACAAAGCAGAAAGAACACCTGTTTTTATTGACAATCATCAAACACACTGTGCTGTAGGTCATATTATGCTGGAAACCGGTTATGGCCATGTTGCTACTTCTATTAAGGAAGAGGAAAATCTGGCTTATGTATTTGAAATAAAAAACAAAGACATATTAGACTGGGCGGTTGAATATGGTTTTACAAAAGAAGAACTCGCATGGATACAACCCACATACGGACCGTGTTGGTATGGTGTGTACTTCAATGAGCTCTCCAGAACAAATCCATCTTGTGGTGGTAATGATGGAAGTCTTTCCTTGGAATTACAAGGAAACCAGGTATTAGATTATGAATGGAGCCATGGAGCAAATGACCTGGAGTTAAATAATTTATCAGCAGGCGTTTATACAATTTCAGGAACATATATGGATGTGCAGTTTGGCACTGAATGTCCGTTTGAATTTGATTTTGAAATAGAAAGCGACCCGAACACTACTTTTCCAACAAATACAGCTAATCAAACCTGTACCGGAATTGAAGATGGTATGGCTGAAGTTAACTTGGGATTTGCCGGTTCAAATTATAGCGTTGTCTGGGCAAGTGGTCAAACAGGCCCTGTAATAAATAACCTGCCTTATGGAAGGTATTATGCAATTGTTACGGATAATAATACACTATGTACTTCAATTGAAAACACATGGGTTTCTGTCCAAACTCAAATGTACACCTATGTAAGTACTGAAGGAACAGCTTGTGATCAAAATGATGGAGCAATTGACTTAACTATTTATGGTGGTCTTGATGATAACTATTCTTACAGCTGGACCAATACCGCTCAAACTGTTGAAGACCCCTCAAATCTTACTGCCGGTACCTATACCGTTACCGTTTCGGATGGATATGGTTGTAATATGGAAACAGAAATTACAGTTCATGACGATTGCAATGGAAAGATTAATTGCTTTGACGATTACATTGATGTTTACAACTTTGGAGGGACCTATCTTGAGGTTATGATCAACGATACCGATCCGTCTGGTGCAGATATTGCTTCAATTAATATTTTAACCATCCCTGAAAACGGTTCTGCATATCCGGATTACTACAGTGGTTTTAGCAATAACAAACGTATTTATTATTACAACAATCAGGGATTTGTTGGTTTAGATAGTTTCGAATATGAAATTTGTACGGATCATGGCTTTTGTGATAATGCCTGGGTTTACTTAAATGTAACAGATCAACCTGTGGTAAGTGTTGTTTCAGCAAACAGTAATCAGGACTTTAATTTATGTCCGGGCGAGTATGTTGAATTATTTGCACAGGGTGCAAATAGTTATGTATGGTCACCTGCCATTGGTTTGTCTGACCCTTCAAGTTCTTATGTAGTGGCTGAGCCATCTATAACTACTACCTACACTGTTACAGGAACAGATAATTATGGAAATGTTAACATGTTTGATGTTACAATTAATGTTTCAGATCCTGTAGAGCCAGTAATTAATAATACAAATTCGAACGGTGTAATTATTACCAGCGGTGCAACACCATTTGTTCTAAGCGCAGACCCTCCGGGTGGGGTGTTCGAAGGAGACGGAGTAGTATTTAATGCATTTAATCCAACACTTGTTCCACCAGGAATGCATGAGATTGATTATGTCTACACAGATGATTTGGGCTGTGCTTATGAGAGCAGCGCGAATGTACTGGTGTTTACCTTAACCTTTAATTTTGTTAATTATAATTTGGGCGTGATTAGTCCCAAAATAATTGACTTATTAATTGAAGCGACAGAGCCGGGAACATATTTTGGTGAAATCATCGACATGAGCGGACGGATACTTTACGCCGAACAAATTGAAGTTGTTGATTTTAACCAAGGGCATCAAATTAAAACGACAACCTTACCTGAAGGAAATTATATTTTCAGACTTTACAATAAAGATCATCAGTACAGTGATAATTTTATTGTCACCTACTAAAATTTTTGATAAGAGAATTAAAGCCGGAATCAATTTTTGATTTCGGCTTTTTTTAATCCCAAACATCATCCATCCGTAAAATTTCAGCGAGAATATTTAATACCGGTTCATAGTCGAATGAACGAATATATTCAACCAGCTGTGATTGATCATTATCAGAAAGTGCAAGCGCTTGTAATTCTTTTATCTGGTTTCCGGTTAAATGATTTTGAAGTGTGTCTTTGATTTGCTTCATTTTATTCTGCTCGTTTCTTGCCTTTATTTTTTCGATAGAAGCATCATCGAGCAATTCAACCTGTCTGAATATATTTTGTAGTGATTCGAAAAAGGTATGTTCTGTTGCCTCCACATCCCTTACAATTTTGGGATACAGTTCTTCCAGGCTATTGCGTTCAATATAATTAAGGTCATTAATTTGCTTTGAATAAATGTTGTTTTCGCCAAAAGCCAGATCAAGAGTTGGTAAGACACTCATTTTCTCATGTTCGAGATTGAAAATAGCCGATTTTTCACTGTTCAGTTTTTTATGAAGGAAATCAAGAATTGCTTGTTTTTGCATACATATTCATATTTAGCGTTAACATTTACTGTATAATTAAGTCTAAATTTATAAAATCATTTTGCAAGCATAAGTTCCCGCTAACTACATTGCAGTGAATTGAATAAATAACAAGTCATGAAACAAGTTTTAAAGTCATTTATAGCAATATTAATTTGCCTTGTCATAGCCGGCCAGGCCAATGCTGAAAAAGTGATTGTAAGAGGTACACTAGATAATCCATTTTCGCAAAGCATTGCTATTAAATTTACCAGCAATAAACCAGATCATATTCAGGCCTTCGTTACAACGGAAATGCATGAAGACAATACCTTCTATACCGATTTTGAGATTTATGAAAGTGTTGAGGCTTACTTATATAATGGAAGGGACTTTATCACGCATTTTACAGTAAATCCCGGGGAGGAATTAAGTATTTATGCAGATCTGAATAATATAAGCGGAACCTTAAGTTTTGATGGTTTGGGAGCAGCAAAAAATAACTTCTGGAAGGAGTTTAGAAGCTTCAATCCTGATTATTTCGAAAAGACCTATTATTACAGACCATTTTCATTTTATACTTCTAAAGAAACTTTAAATAACTACCATAGTAGTACTGATGTAGCGGATTTTATAATAAAAACAGATGCTTCTTTATCTACAAATATTGAGTTCTTAAATAGCTTCAATGAAAGAGACCCAATCGACACAGAAAGTTATGCCAAAATCTATGAGGGTTTAGAAAGCAGATGGTTAAATGCAAGGATCATGTATTACTATTTACAGCAAACTCTAATGCGACCTGATAATAAAGAAATACCGCTTGACTTTCATCAGTATATCGAACGTACAAACAAGCAAAACATGGAGCAGTTACTCAATAAAGAGTATGTAAATGCTACGATGACATATTTGGGTTATCTCAACTTTCTAAATCAGTTTACCGGTCCCCGAGAAACTTCACAGGATTATTATCAGCTGATTAATGAGAACTATGTTGGATTGCTAAAATACTATTTGCAAACCCGCCTTTTCCTGAGAGATTTGAGCAATAAAGATATTGGCTTATGGGAGCAAAAGAAGCCCGAGTTCCAGGATTATAACCCTATTGAAGAGTGGAATTTAATGATCGATGGAGCATATCACGAGATCCTATCCACTTATAGCCAAATGGATAATAAAGCTTTTACCTTACCGGATGAAAATGGACAAATGATTTCAAGCGCAAACTATGTTGGAAAAGTAGTTTATGTCAGTTTCTGGGCAAGCTGGTGTAAGCCTTGTCTTGAAAATTTTGAAAAGTATAAAAGTAAAAAGGCAGAATTAGAGCAGGAAGGAGTTGTTTTCATCAACATTTCATTGGATCGAAAGTGCGAAACCACAAGAAACAACATTGAGAAATATGGCATTGAGGGAATTAATCTGATTGCTTGCGATAATCTCGATGAAATCAGTAAACAGTTCAATGTAAAAGCACTTCCATCCTATATTGTAATAGACAAAAATGGTAATTTAGCTCCGCTAAGCGGAGATCTGGAAACTGTTGAGAAAGATCTGCGGTTATTGGTGCAGAACTAATCTGAATATGATTCAACCCAAAGAATTTGAGCGCTGGTTAAGAGAAGGCGAAGGTCCTCGTGTGGATTTTAAACACGGTATTACAAGCTTACCAAAAATTGCTAAGTCAATGGTAGCTTATGCTAATAGTCGTGGAGGTTATATTGTTGTTGGGGTGGATGACAATAAGGATATACTTGGCACCAAAATAGAACAGGAAAAATTCCAGCTTCAGGAAGCAAACAAGCATTATTGTATCAATGAAGTGGAACTTGATTTTGAAGTTCTGAGTTATCGGGGCCACTCTATTTTAATTGCCCATATTGCCGAAAGTTTTAACAAACCACATTATGCTTCAGATATAAACGGTCAGCGTAAGCTATATATAAGAATTGCAGATGAATGTGTTGTTGCTGATCCATTATTTGAACAGTACATTATATCAGGAGCATTTAATTATCCATACAGAAATACAGCTGCACAAAATAAAGTGATTCAAAAAGTAAAAGAACTGCTTGATAGTGAAGCTAGGGTCAGTATAAACGATTACAGTCAACTATCCGGTTTAGATAGAGACCAGTCAATTAAAAGGTTATTAAACCTTGTGTTGGAAGGAGTTTTAAAATGGGATGCTAAGACAGAAAGTCTCAGTTTAAATAAATCCTATTTTAAATGGAATTCGATTTAGTTTTTAGCCTCGAATCTTTCTGAATATAAAGAGTAACACAAGCGCACCAAAAACAGAAGTAAGTACAGAAGCCAAATTCAGACCACTCACTTCACCCATTCCGAAAAAAGAACCAATAAAGCCTCCAATAAATGCACCTGCAATTCCAATTAAAATGGTAATAATTAATCCTCCCGGATCTTTACCCGGCATTATAAATTTCGCAATGATTCCTGAAACAAGTCCTAATAAAATCCAAACTAAAAAACCCATATGTTTATCTCTTTATAATTAAGATGAAAATAAAAATAAATCGTCACTCTGTTTTTTGTAGTGCTGTAATTAGTCACACTGTATTACGATTATAATAATTTTAAAACAAAAATCACTCTGTGGTACTAAGTACACAGCACAGTACTACCAAAAAATTATTTTCGACTATAGTTCGGTGCTTCTTTAGTTATTACAATATCATGAGGATGACTTTCCTGAACACCGGCATTACTTATTCTGGTAAAACCAGCTTTTTTAAGTTCTTCAACATTAGCAGCTCCGCAATAACCCATACCGGCTCTTAAGCCACCGATATATTGTACCATAACCTCAGCCAATCGACCTTTGAACGGAACACGACCAACAATACCTTCCGGAACCAGTTTTTTGATATCATCTTCTACATCTTGAAAGTAACGGTCTTTTGATCCTTTTTCCATAGCCTCAACAGAACCCATACCTCTGTATGATTTAAATTTTCTGCCTTCGAAAATTATCGTTTCACCGGGCGATTCTTCCACCCCGGCAAAAAGAGAACCCGCCATAATACAATCTGCACCTGCGACTAAAGCTTTTACAATGTCGCCGGTATATCTTATTCCTCCATCTCCGATAATTGGAATACCGGTATCCTTTATAACTTTATAAGCTTCATAGATTGCACTTAACTGTGGTACACCCACACCGGCAACAATTCGGGTAGTACAAATAGAACCCGGTCCCACTCCAACTTTAACTCCATCCACCCCGGCATCAATTAATGCCTTAGCACCTGCGCCTGTTGCAACATTTCCGGCGATTATATCCAAATCAGAAAATTGAAGTTTGGCTTTTTTAACAGATTCAAGTACGCCACGTGAATGTCCGTGAGCGGTATCAATACATACCACATCCACACCAACTTTAACTAAAGCCTCTATGCGTTCCGTCATATCAGCAGTAACACCAACTGCAGCACCTACACGTAATCGTCCAAAACCATCTTTACATGCATTTGGGTAATCATTAAGCTTCATGATATCCTTGTAAGTAATCAATCCGACTAATTTCCCGGATTTATCAATAACCGGTAACTTTTCAATTTTATGTTGTTGTAAAATACTTTCGGCTTGTTGCAGGTTTGTGCCTTCAGGTGCGGTAATCAAGTTTTCTGAAGTCATTACCTCGGCTACTGATTTTGAAAAACCGGTTTCAAATCTTAAGTCGCGATTGGTTAATATTCCAACCAGTTGATGTTCGTCATTAACAATTGGAATTCCACCAATTCGATTTTGTTGCATTAAATTTAATGCATCTCTTACCGTAGCCGTTTCTTTTAAGGTAATCGGATCTATGATTAAGCCTGAATCAGATCTTTTTACACGTCTAACTTCCTGAGCCTGGCGCTCAATACTCATATTTTTATGTAAAAACCCAATTCCTCCCTGTCTTGCAATTGCAATAGCCAACTTAGACTCTGTAACGGTATCCATAGCAGCAGATACGATAGGTACATTGATTCGGATATTTCGTGTAAGTCGCGAACTGATATCTACTTCGCGTGGTAAAACTTCTGAATATGCGGGAATGACGAGAACGTCGTCGAATGTGAGGCCTTCAAGTAAAAATTTTGAAGCATCAGCTGTATTACTTGGCTGTTCCATCAACAAAATTATGAAATTGAATCAGCAATTAAAAAATTATACAGCTCTAATGAGTTAAAAGCTGCTTTTGCTTAACACTAAACATATGATTTACTTAAGATAAGCCGGAATGAGCAAGGTTGATTTAGCGCATGCCTAATTGCTTCCATGCTTTCCGAATAATTTTTAAATCAGATCGGGTACTGTATTCTCTGGCGTAAAGAAAATTTAATCTGTAAACCGTTTGAGGAGCCGGAGCTTTGTCTGCTTTTAAAAGTAAAACCGGATGGAGAATGCCCTGTTTCAGATTAGGTAGCTGATATTTATTATAACCCGATAATCCGGGACTATAACCTACCCATGTCTTTCTGCCGGAGAAAACATTAAACCAGTTTTGAATAAATCGAAAAGGCTTCTCAATGAAAAACAACAATATTGGTGAAAGGAAAAACGAAATCAGGCAAACAACAAGATCCAAAACCCTTTTGTTTCTTTTCTGCTCATTTCTCGCAATATTTAGATTTACATCGATAGCATATAAATCCCCTGCGGTATTTTTTGAATTAGACCCAACAATACTATTCCCTTCTTCCGGTATAATACGATAGCTCATCTCTGTACCCATATTCATCATCAGGTCAATTATTTTTCCGCTTTCAAGATCTTTCGCGCAAAATATAATTTCAGAAATGTCGAAATTATCAACCAGTGATTTAATATGATTTATATGTCCGATTTGATTTTGATCTTCATTTGAATCAGTTGAAACTCTTCCAACATAATTATATTGAACACCAACTTCATTTAAAAGACTTAAAACTCTTTTTGATTCACCTTCACTACCAGTTATTGCCAAACGTTTTACCTGAGATTTATACATCGGATAACGTTGTGGTAGTAGTAAGCTTAAAATATATCGCCAGCTCAAGGTGATGATCATTGTCCATATAGAACCAAGTAAAATTAAAGCTCTTGAGAATCGAAGATCTTCAGGTAAGAATCCATATACGGCAGAGATAATAATAAAGCCAATAAACACCCCTCTGATCTGCTTCATCCATTTTAGTGGTCGATCAAATCCTCCACTAAAGAAACAACTCACTAACCAGATTAATATGTAAATCGGGACATTTATAAAAAGAAATTCGGACGGATAACTTAATCCTTCGCCGGATTTAAATTGACTTGCGTAAATATTTTTCAAAAAATAAAAACCTGCAAAAATGCTCATTGCATCGAGCGCCGGTAAAAAAAGATTTTTCGAAAAATTCGCTATAAGATCTACAATTGCCCTGAAAATTATTGCTATCTGAATGGCGAAGCTAAACAAACCGGCCTGTTGATTTGCGAAATGTTTTTTAGCGAAAATACTCATCGCTTTATAAAACATTCTTACATAATTCAGGCTCCCCTTTTTTGTACTTTCTCCTTTATAATGAATAATCGATGTATGCGGGTAATAATAGTTTTTGTAACCACCTAATGTAATTCGATAAGATAAATCAATATCTTCTCCGTACATAAAAAATGTTTCATCTAATAAGCCAACTTCATCTAATACTGATTTACGCATCAACATAAATGCACCGGATAAAACATCGATTTCATGTACTTCATTTTCATCAAGATATCCTAAATGATATTTTCCGAACCGTTTTGATTTTGGAAAAAGAGATGAAAATCCAAAAGCTTTATAAAAAGCAACTTCAGGGGTTGGCAAGCCACGTTTAGATTCAGGCAAATATTTACCTGCCCCATCAATCATTTTAACGCCAAGTCCACCCGCATCGGGATGTTCATCCATAAAATCAATTACCTTTTGAAAGGTATCTTCCTGAACAAGTGTATCCGGATTTAACAAGAGAACATATTCTCCTTCCGCAATTTGTATAGCCTGATTATTCGCAACAGAAAAACCTACATTTTCTTCGTTTTCAATACACTTCACCCATGCGAACCGTTCTTTCACCATTTCCATAGAAAGGTCTTCCGATGCATTATCTACAACAAAAACCTCACAATCGAAATTGCAATTTTGTATTGCTTCCTGAACAGAATATAAAGCCTGTTCTAAAAAGTACTTTACATTAAAGTTTACGATTATGACGGATAAGCGTATCATTATTGTTTGCTGAGATAGCTTTCAAATGGTCTTCTGGTTTGCAGGCTTCTCGCCAATGTAAATTCATCGACATAGCTGAGGTCTCCTCCAAAAGCCACACCTCTTGCCAGTGTTGAGATGCGTACTTTACTTTCGGCTAATTTTCTTGAAATAAAAAATATGGTTGTATCTCCATCCATAGTAGGATTTAATGCCATGATAACTTCCTCAACATTTTCATTTTTGACCCGATCGATTAATTGATCAATGTGCAATTGTTCGGGCCCGATTCCTTCAATGGGAGAAATCACACCGCCAAGCACGTGATACCGACCGTTATATTGATTTGTGTTTTCAATATTTATAACATCTTTAATGCTTTCAACAACACATAATAATCGTTCGTCTCTTCTTGAGTTACTGCATACACTGCATTTTTCTCCATCCGAAATATTAAAACAAATTTTGCAATACTGAATTTCTTCGCGCATTCGTTTTATGGCATCACTTAATTGAAGTACATCGCTTTGCTCTTTTTTTAACAGATGTAAAACAAAGCGAAGCGCAGTTTTTTTACCGACTCCTGGTAGCCGGGAAAATTCATTTACTGCATCTTCAATTAATTTGGATGGAAAATTCATTAGAAAAACAATCTGAAATGTTTATGCGAGAGCACCTCTTTGTAAAACGGCCTCACCGTAAACTTTATTTTCAATTTTACAATTAAGCCATTCGTCGAATTTGAAATACTCTAAAGCTTTGCGCTCATAAGG
>JAHDHT010000002.1:26881-32278 GCA_020631175.1 Chitinophagales bacterium | reverse complement strand
TGCTGATTCATTTTATTACCATACTTTTTTAAATCAGCACTAAAAATATTTACATGCTCAATACCCTCCTGAAAAAGACCTTTGTTCATGATATAATTCATGCTGTGATAATGCCAGGCTTCAATAATTCTTGTTCGAACACTTTCAGACTTATATTTATCCTTATTGTGATACATGTTTCGAAGCTTTCCGAGATAATGACCTGTTTCATCATCTTTTTTCAGTACGTATGTGATGTTAAGCAAATTAGAAATTGACTCAACATATTCTTTTGAAGCAACATCGTTAATTCTGTCTTTTGATTCTATAAGATTAACCATATTGCTGATATGTGTGTAGCAGCTCTGGAAATCTCTGATCTGAAAGAAATAAGTTGCGTAAATTTTTTGCTTTAACAAACGGGCTCTGAAAGGAAGACGGCGTTCATCACTTTGCATAAACTGTGCATTAAAAACACTTTCTACAGCATTCAAATCATCTGTGTTTCTAATAATTCCTTTGTTGTTATGCTGAATGTAGAGACGAGATTGTAACTCCCAGAACTGATTGATAAGTTCAAGGTTCTGAATCAGCTTATTTTCTTTAACATAAAGACGTTTTAAGTCTTCTTCGCTTATCTGATAAGCTTTCGATTCAATTATTCGTTTTTGCCAGTTAATAAGCTCGAGTTTAAGTTCCGGCAATTCGTTTTCTTCAACAATTTTAAAGGCCTTTTGTAACAAGGTCTCAGCCTGAAGAACCAAACCTTTGTCGAAAAGGAAGCGAATTTGTTTTAACAATTCATACACCTGGCTGTCGATGCTATTTTGCTGATGATATACAGCCATGGCTTTTAAAATCAAATCGTGTAAATAGGCTTTAGCTACAGCCATTCGGTTCGTAAACTTCTTATCGCTATAACGATTCTTGATTTCCTGCTCATTGTAGCTGTCAAGCTTATCCATTGCGTCAAATAGTAACACATAATTATTTTCTTCTCCAATAACATGACGGCCTGCGAATATTTTGAAAAAGCGTTTTTCAGACTTTCCAAGCGTCTTGATTAACTCGAAAGTCTTGTCTGTTTTTTTATTAGACTTGTGATCTGTCATAATGCTGTTTTTTCATTGGTTTTCATAGTTAGCGGGCGCTAATATACAATAAATAATGATTTAGACTTCTGACAAAAAAAAAGCCGCAGTATTTAACCTGCGGCCTTATATTGGAACGAGTATTTTCTATTTTCTTAACCAGAATTCCGTCTGTAAGTCCATATATCCGTAATCGATGATTAATGTATCCCCTTTATAACGGATAATAGCGTTTCTTCCATCATCAATTTGAAGAACGGTATGATCATCGAGCATTTCGTTATCTACAATTTTCCAGTTCTTGTTGGTTGCCCGGTTTTCAGGTCCCGCTGTTTCAACCAACTCTCCTGAAGATTTAAAGACTCTTGTTTTCTTTTCAGATTCATCCGGAATTTTAACATTTCTCATCCTTCCGCAACAAATGGTTTTGACCCATTCATAAGTACCCGGAATAATGCCTGTTTCTTCTAAAGGTCTTTTCCCTCCTGAAGCTGCAGTTCCTTTATCCGAAGACGAAGGTTGGGAACTATTTATTTTAGTATTCTCCAGTTTTTGAGATTGTTGCTTCATTTCTTTTTCTGCTGCCTTTTCTTTTGCATATGTTGTTTCTTCAACAACTTTTTCAGCAGCTTCTACAGCTTCCTTTTCTTTTGCTTTTTTGGAAGAATTGCAAGCATTCAATCCTAAGAGAAGCGCACAACAGATAAGAATACTTAAGTAATTAATCTTCATAATTTTCCTTTTCATTTGTAATTAAATCAATTAAGGTGCCAACCTTTTGATGGTCCAAGCTCCCTTATTGTTTAATGAATATATAAATCGATCATGTAATCTCGAAGTCCGACCCTGCCAAAATTCAAAATAGTGTGGCAAAACAGTGTAACCGCCCCAAAATACAGGCCGATCAATCTGATCCTGATTTTGATCAAAATTTTGATAAGCATTTTCAAGCCATTCTCTCGATTCAATTACATTACTTTGAGGACTAATATTTGCTCCTATTTGACTTGATCTAGAGCGTGTTTTAAAATATGCATCTGATTTTTCGGGTGAGATGCTGAAGGCTTTTCCTTCAATTCTAACCTGCCGCTGTAAACTATGCCAAAAAAATAGTAAACTCACTGATGGATTAACTGATATATCGGAGGCCTTTTTGCTTTCATAATTGGTATAGAATATAAAACCATTATCGTTGAATTCTTTAATCAGTACTGTTCTGCATGATGGTTGAGCCTGTTCATTTACGGTGCTTAGAAATACTGCATTGGGTTCCGGTGCACCACTTTCAACAACTTCATTAAACCACTTTTCAAACTGATTATATGGATTATCCATCAAAGCTGCCTTTTCCAGCGAACCTTTTGAATAATCCTGCCTGAATGCATTCAAATCTTTATTTTGCATAGCGTAAAGAAATAAAATTTAGGATGAATTTAAGTATAGACTTGCAATATCGTTCTTCTGAAGAGTGGTTAAAAATGGTTTTAAATGATTTTGATGCATTTTTAATCGATCATGCCAATTGTGAACGAAAAGCATCCGCAATGGCAATGGGTTTGGTTGCGAAATATCCGGACAGGAAGGAAATAGTACCTGAATTGATTGAAACGGCAATAGAAGAGCTGGAGCATTTTCAATCAGTTTATGCGCTTATGGAGAAAAGAGGAATAGCACTTCCTCCCGCAATGGAAAAAGATGAATACATAAGTGACTTGTTCATTCATTTACGCAATAATGTTGAGCATCGTTTTATTGACCGAATGTTATTGGCTTCAGTAGTGGAATGCAGAGGAGCAGAGCGTTTTCAGATGATTTGTGAAGGTTTGGAGGATAAAGAACTGAAGCAATTCTATAAAATGCTATGGGCAAGTGAGGCCAAACATGGTAATATTTTTGTGAAAATGTTATTTCATTATTTCGATGAAAAAGAAATCTATGCGCGTTTGCATGAACTGGTTGAAATTGAAGCGTCGGTGATGAAAGCACTTCCATTAAGAGCGGCTTTACATTAGTGTGTTTGGTTTTAGCATCTTTATTTATTGAAATTTATTCTATATATTAAAACAATATGATAATTAGGTCGTATACCTTGTAAGTCAATTGTCTATAGAATCAAAGGCGATTGAAATTGCATAAATAATCTAAATAAGCACAAATTGGCAATGAAAGAAAATAGGAAAGATGACCCAACAATTGGTAAAATTGATGCCATACGGGACATTATTTTCGGTCAAAACATGCAGGAGTACAATGAGATTCTAAATCAAATTAAAGACTCCATTGAAGATTTGCGTAAATCACTTGATAGCAGAATAGATAAACTTGAGCATAAGGTTGAAGACAACCTAAACAATTTAGAAAAGAAAGTTTACCAGCAAATCGAGCAAACCCAAAAGGATGTTTCAGACAAGTTCAGCAAATCAGATGCGCAACTAAATTCTACAAAAGAAGCTTTAATAAAGGATCTGCAAACAGCTAAAACGCAGCTGAAAGACAGTATTGAGACCACATCAAAAGAATTGAAGTCAGACTTGAAAAAAGTAGACGAAAAGAGTCTTGATCAATCTTTATTAGCGAAAGCATTTGTTGAAATCGGTAAAAAACTGAAAGCTAAATAAGACAACGGATTAATGAGCGAAAGCAATAAAACATTATTCGAACAGCTACAGGAAATTCTGCTTAATGAAGAGCGCGAATCGAGGAAACAGCTCAAGGAGAAAATTGATGATGTAAAGCAGGAAATCCATGTTCACAAACAGGATCTTGAAGAGTTTAAGGAAGAGGTAAACTCTTTTCAATATGATATTGGGACATTTAAGGAGGATGTCGATGAATTTCAAGAAGATGTAGAAGAATTCAAAGAAGAAATTGGTGGATTTAAAGAGCAAGTAGATGACTTCCGATTTGAATACAGACAGTTTCAAAACCAGGTATATGGTTATCAGACTGATGTAAATGAATTTAAGGAAGAAGTAGAAGAGTTTAAGGAAGAAGTTGAAGAGTTTCAGGAAGAAATAAAGGAGTTTAAAGAGGAGGTTGAGGACTTTAAAGAGGGCATCGAAGACCCTAACATGTTCAAAGAAAAAGTTCAACCTGTTGTAGATGAAAAGATTTATGAGGTAAAGAACAATTTTAATGAAGTTTTCGGGGAGGAAATGCGGCATTCTATTAAGCTTCAGATCGTTGAATCAAAAGAAGACTTTGTAGAGGCACTTTATCCGTTAGTTGGAAAATTAGTTAAAAGCTATGTTCGGAATGAGTTTGAAAAACTGCTGGAAAGTATCAATGGCAGATTAGAAAGTGCCTTTTCAATAAGAGGTTTATTAAATCGTGTAAAAAGTTTTTTCACCGGCGTTCGCTACGAAGAACTGGCGATAAGAAATGTATTTGGATCTATAATTGAAGAAGTATTTATTATTCATCGCGAATCCGGTTTGTTAATTGGAAATTATTCGAGGAATAATACTGCTGATGTTGATATGGTTGCCGGTATGTTAACGGCCATAAAACAATTTAGTGAAGAAACATTTAATGCTACTCCCGATGAAGAATTGGAAACCATTGAATATGGTAGCAACAAGGTTGTCATTCAAAATTTCTATAAATACTATATAGCAACCGTTATTTCCGGTGTGATCGATTCGAGGTTTAAAAGCCGTTTAAACAATCATTTGATTAACTTTAGTGAGAAAAACTTATCGAAACCTATTGCCCAAATCGACAGTGAATTGTTTGATGGTATATCAAAAAAACTTAAATTGAGTTTCTATGAGTTCGAAGAGATCAATTAGCAAAAAAGTTATTTTGATAGGGAGTTTTTGTGTTGGTAAAACCTCACTTATAAGCTCATTTGTTTACAGAAAATTTCCATTTATTTATCAAACTACTTTAGGTGTTAGAATAGACAAAAAGGTAGTTGAATTAGATGATTTAAATCTCAATATGATTATTTGGGATATTGGTGGAGAACAGAATCAAAGCCGCATTCCTCAATCGTATTATTTAGGCAGTGATGGTGTAATATATGTTTTTGATCTTACCAGGCCTTCTAGCTTTTTCAATATCGAAGAAGACCTGAAATACATTAATGATATGCTGCCCGGAGTTCCCGTTATTGTAACAGGAAACAAAAGCGACTTATTAGATGAAAAAGGTCTGGCGGAAACAGAAAATATTTTACCTGTTAAGCCGGATATTTACAGTTCTGCAAAAACAGGTAAAAATGTCGACATTATGTTTGATAAGTTGGCTAACAAGATGCTATGAGCAATTTGTTGGCATATAAAACTGCCTATCTTTCTCGCAAAACGCAGTTGGTGATTTTCGA
>JAHDHT010000002.1:22067-26781 GCA_020631175.1 Chitinophagales bacterium | reverse complement strand
CAGGAACCATTATTATGGATAATGCATGACCACACAGAGCATTATAAATACTTGATTAATATTCAACAAGAAAGAAATGAAGCTATAGTTAAAAACGAATATCTATCTATTGAAAATAAATTACTTGAGCTTGATAAAGAAATTCAAATTTTAAAAAACTCTGAAAAAGATAAGCAGTTTTATAACCAACGATTTAGTAATCAATTTTTAGTACCCTTTCAAAAAATCAATAAAAAGCTTCAATTACTCGAGAACAAAATGTCTTTTTCCTCTTTACAGATCAAGCTAAAAAAACTGCAATCTGAAATGGAAAATTTATCTGAATCAATAAATCTTTCCTTAATTGGCAACTCAAAAAATGCATCTGTTTTGAGTGGGCTTGACTTAAAGAAAAACGCTTTGTCAAGTATTTTTTGGTCTACTATTAAATTGGTTGAAAGCCAGCAAAAATCTGATTTAAAGTTTAGTCTTCAGTTTGAGGTAGATGATGAAGCTCCGAAAGAAATTTATAGTGATTCAAAAAAGATAATTCAGGTTATTTATAATCTTTTACTCGAGCTGATGAAAAACTTCGAAAAAGGCATATTTAAAATACATGTAGCTTTCGAAAATGAGATAAATGGAAAAACAAATATGCTGGTTAATTTCTTTTTGTTGAAAACAGAAGAATTTGAAAAATATAAAGCTCAATTCGTAAACGAATTAGAGGAGATTAAATCAGGCAATAAATTCAATGAAAGCCTTGCAGTAATCGAAAAGTTGATTCAACAACTGGGAGGTAATATTATATTCAAAAATGAAGAGGCGAAAGAAAATGAAATTTTACAAATTTGTTTTCCGGTAGAAGTACTCTAAAGTTAATCTTCATATTCATAAAATCCTTTTCCGGATTTTCTTCCATTATGTCCGGCCTGTACTTTTTGCAATTGAATTTTACTTGGTCTGAATTTACTATCAAACTGAAAAGATTCAAACATAGATGACGTTACAGAATAGTTTGTGTCAACACCAATAAGATCCATTAATTTAAAAGGCCCCATTCGGAAACCGTTATTTTGAATCAAGGCATCGATGGTTTCATGTGAAGCAACATTTTCTTCAAGCACTTTTAAAGACTCAACATAAAAATGCCGGGCGACACGATTAACGATAAAACCAGGACTATCTTTAGCGTAAACAGGCTTTTTACCCATTTTTAAGGCAAGGTCAAACATAGTTTGTGCTACCTCTTTAGAAGTCGCTGCTCCACTAATTATTTCAACCAGCTTCATGATGTGAGCCGGGTTGAAAAAATGAAAGCCAACAACTCTTTCAGGATTTGGTAATGCAGCCGCAATACTTGTTATAGGAATTGAAGAGGTGTTAGTAGCAAGAATTGTATCAGGATTATTTTGAGTGGCAACACGATTAAATAAATCAATTTTTATTTGTGCCTTTTCAATAATTGCTTCAACAATTACATCAGCAATTAAATCTGATTCATTCGTGCTGAATTGAATTAATTCAAGACAAGCATTTTTTTGATCTTCGCTTAACTTCCCTCGTTTAATTCCTCCGTCAAGATTCTTTATTATTGAATTTTTAGCCTTTTCTAATGCAGGTGCATTAATATCAAATAAAATAGTTTCATATCCAGCCATTGCTGCAAGCTGAGCTATTCCTAAACCCATGGTGCCGGCACCGGCAATTGCAATCTTTTTTATTTGATCTAGCTTCATGCTTTTGCAAATTGTTTTAAAAAGCGAATGTCATTTTCATAAAATAATCGAATGTCATCAATTTTGTATTTAAGCATGGCGGGTCTTTCAATTCCCATTCCCCAAGCATAACCGCTATATACATCCGGATCAATTCCAGAGCTTTCCAAAACATTTGGATCAACCATTCCGCAACCAAGAATTTCAACCCATCCTGTTTTTTTACAAATAGAACATCCATCCCCTCCGCAAATAAAACAACTGATATCTACTTCTGCAGAAGGTTCAGTGAACGGGAAGTATGACGGTCGTAAGCGAATTTTTGTTTCCGGACCAAAATAAGAACGGGCGAAATATAAAAGCATTTGTTTTAAATCGGCGAAAGAAACTCCCTTATCAATATATAATCCTTCCACCTGATGAAAAACACAATGAGCCCTTGCAGAAATGGTTTCATTTCGATAAACACGTCCCGGACAAATAATTCGAATGGGCGGTTGTTGATTTTCCATTACTCTTACCTGTACGGAAGAAGTTTGTGTTCTTAAAAGTCGAACAGGATCTGTTTGTATATAAAAAGTATCCTGCATATCACGAGCGGGGTGATGTTCCGGTGTATTTAAACCGGTAAAATTATGCCAGTCGTCTTCTATTTCTGGTCCCTCAACAACATCAAAACCGATGCGGCTGAATATTTCAATAATGTCATTTTTAACGATGGAAATCGGGTGTCGGCTACCGGTAAATTCTGTTCCGGCATTTAAACTTAAATCCGGAATTTCAACTTTCTCACTACTTGAAGCACTTAAGTTTTCTTTAAGGCTCTTATGTTTATTCTCAGCTGTTTGCTTGACCTCGTTTACCAACAATCCAAATTCTTTTTTCTGCTCTGGAGCAACAGAACGCATATGGCCGAATAAGCCCTTTACCAGGCCTTTGCTTCCAATATATTTTATTCTGAATTGCTCCAGTTCCTCAGGAGTTTGGATGGATGCATTTTTAATTTCCTCCAATAATGCTTTCGCCTGATCAAAAATTTCACTCATATCAAAATATTAATAGCCGCAAAAGTACAGCTTTGAACGCACAACAATTATATTTAATTCGAATTTCGCAAATAGATTCAAATAGATTTTATGAAACCATCACCGATAGATTATGCTCCTTATTACGCACCTTATGTAGAAAAACTTCCCTTTGATCAAATTCAGGTTAATTTAAAACACAGTCTTGAGTTTTTACATCTTCAGATTCAGAATATGAACGCAGCTCAATCTTTAAAGGCATATGCTCCGGGTAAA
This sequence comes from Chitinophagales bacterium, assembly GCA_020631175.1. GTDB lineage: Bacteria > Bacteroidota > Bacteroidia > Chitinophagales > JAHDHT01 > JAHDHT01. The sequence goes on along the minus strand of JAHDHT010000002.1, from coordinate 23,783 downwards.
TGGTCGGGGCGGGCAATTATTCAGCATATTATTGACTCAGAAAGAGTATTTAGCTACAGAGCAATGGGTATTGCGAGGGGCGACAGTAATTTTCCTTCATTTGATCAGGATGATTATGTTAGAACAGCAAATGCAGACTACCGGGATTGGGATCATCTTAAACAAGAGCTCAAAATTGTTCGGGAAAGTACCATTTTACTCTTTGAAAGTTTCGGTGAACTTCAACTCAAACAAAAAGGCATTATGGCCGGAAATTCGGTAACCGTTAATGCGCTTGGATTTATTACAGCCGGGCATATGTTTCATCATGCTCAGGTTATCGAACAGAAATACAAATATTTATAAGCCTAAAATGCCCGAAAACAAGGCTTTTGGTATATAAATTGGTGCTAGTTAGGAACCTTAAGTTTTGAAGACTTTAATTTTCATATTATCCTTCCTTTTTTGTTTTGTTCAATTGAGTGCACAACAAAGTGATTTGGTGATATACTCTGTTGATAATCAGCAGTTTTTCCTAATCCTTGATGATGCACAACAAAACGAACAAGCAGGTGATTATGTAAAGGTACAGGCTGTGAACTCCGGATTGCATGAGATCGAAATTCTCTTTGTGAACAACAATTTAAACAACATCAAAACAACCGTCTACTTATCCGGCAAACAAACAAGCAGCTTTTTATTGAGAAAAACGCAAGGGCTTTCAACCAATAATGCAGCCTATCATGATTATGATTTAGTTGCAGAATCAGAAAGTAACACCAATCTAATTCAGCATAAATCAAACACGATAATTAGTAGTGGCAGTGTTACTACAATGGATATGTATAATCCTTCACCAAATGAAATGAATCTGATTGTAAATCCAAGTACGGGCGAGGTCAAAACAGTTGTTTCAAACCCGGCACCCTGCAACAGTGTAATAAGCAATGATGAATTCAACCGTATAAAAGCGGTCATTATTGATGCTGCCTTCATCGAAGATAAAATTGACTTTTCTAAAGACGTACTTGAAATCCATTGCTTGAGTGTAGATCAGTTCAGTCAGATTCTTCCGCTTCTTGGCGAAGACCAACATCGAATAATGCTATCTGAATTTGCTTACAATTATCTATATGATGCACAGAATTTTAGAAACCTGGAGCCATCATTTGATAATTTAGACACTTTCAACGAACTCCTTCTTAAAGTATTCCGTTAAGCTTCATGTTAAAGCATACCCCGTTTTAACGAAAAGAGAAAAGATTTGCTGGTATATCTGATTCCACTTATTAGTGCATTAATCGGTTGGTTCACCAACTTTATTGCAGTAAAACTATTATTCCATCCGAGAAAAGCCATATCATTTGGCTTCTTCAAGCTACAAGGTATTTTTCCAAAAAGACAGGAAGAAATAGCTGTTCAATTGGGTAAAGTTGTTGCTAAAGAATTGCTTAGCACTAAAGACATTCAGGAAAAAATTCTCCATCCTGATAATATTCAAATGCTTTACTTAAATATAGAGCAGAAACTGGAAGACTACTTGATCTATACGCTGCCTGTAAAGTATCCCGTCGCCAATATATTTGTAGGCGATAAAACGAGAGATAAAATTATCGGTGAAGTGATGGATCAGATAAAAGTTATGACGCCGCAAATGACGGATGAACTGATTCAAAAACTACAAGACAATGTAGATATCGAAAAAATGGTCTACAGTAAAGTAAGTCAGTTTCCTCC
>JAHDHT010000002.1:14559-21967 GCA_020631175.1 Chitinophagales bacterium | reverse complement strand
GCTTTTAGAAAGAGATTAAGTCGTTTCTCAAAAAAATGAGCTTGCAGTCTGTTAAAGCTTTCATATGAAAATTAAGAAGCCCTATAAAAGTGCCAAAATGATATTGAAATATGTCAAAATCACCACAAATTCCTTTCTGTCATGCCACTATGACAAAATGACACCAAATTTTTACCAACCAACCGTTTGGTAAAATACACATTCGCTTTTATTAATAAAACTATGTATAACAACAATATACACATTAAAATAAATTGCATATTAAAGAAAGTCCAAAAAAAAGTCATTCAAAATGAACCTATTTGCACGGTTATTGGGTATTAAAGAGCGAAAACAATATTTATCAAGATTTTATAACCTTAATTTATTTTTAAAATGGAAGACGCATTAAAAAAATTATTGTACACAGGAGTTGGTTTAGCAGCGACTGCAACTGAAAAAATTCAGCAAACTGTTCAGGAATTAGTAGACAAAGGTACTATGCCTGCAGAAGATGGTAAGAAAGTAGTAGATGATTTCGTAAAGAACACTACTGACAAGAGAGAAGAGTTTGAAAGCAAATTAAAGAACGCTTTCGAATCTGTTGTTTCTAAATTCGATTTACCTAAAAAAGCTGAGTTTGACGCTTTAAATAAAAAAATCAAAGACTTAGAAAAGAAATTATCTAAGTACGAGAAAGAAGGAAAGAAAACGACTTCTAAAGCTAAATCAAAAGTTACTGTAAAGTAATTTAACCAGAAAGAAAGAAAACCCGGACGCTTCATAGCTCCGGGTTTTTTTATATTATTTAAACCCTAAAAAAATTCAAGCTGTAAAAAGGCTTATCTATCAGCATGCCTATAGGCTGAAAATTTCAATTATCTTTAAACATGGGAATTAATCAAACCATACGAAATTTAAATCGCGTTCGTGAGATCGCCCAAATTTTAATTAAATATGGTTTTGAAGAAGTAATTGTACAAACACAACTTAAGCGATTAATTCCCGAATCTCAACGATTGAAATGGAAGCATGGTGAAACGCAGGTGCTCGAAATGAATCGCTGGGAACGCGTTCGTCTTGCTGCTGAAGAACTGGGACCTACCTTTATTAAACTCGCGCAGGTTCTTAGTAACAGGCCCGATTTATTGCCGAAAGACCTTATCACCGAGCTTGCAAAATTGCAAAGCGAGGTACCGACCTTTCCTGTTGAACAGGCGCGAAGTATAATCGAAGCAGAAACAAAACAAAAAATTGAAGATCTCTTCGAGTATTTTAACGATGAGCCTATAGGCTCAGCTTCGATAGGTCAGGTATACAAAGCAACCATTAAAGATGGATATGATGTCGTTGTAAAAGTTCAACGACCGGGAATCGAAAAGAAAATAAAAACGGATCTTGAAATAATTAAAGAAATCGTTTATCGTGGTGAAGGTCTGTTTGAAAATTATGGCTTAACTAATTTAATGGATTTGGTAGAAGCTTTTGAAGCATCTATGATTCGTGAGTTAGATTATAGTAACGAGGCAAGAAACATTGATCAATTCAGAACCTATTATAAAAATAAAGCCAACTTAATTGTCCCTAAAGTTTACAAAGATTTATCTACCACAAAAGTATTAGTAATTGAATATTGCAGAGGATGCAAAATTTCTGATATAGAACAAATAAAAGAATGGGGACTAGATCCGGAAGATGTTGCAGAGGCAGGATTTGATATTTATTTGAGTCAGATTTTCGAAAATGGTTATTTTCATGCTGACCCCCATCCCGGAAATGTTTTAGTAAGACCGGATGGAAAAATTTGTCTGATCGACTATGGGATGGTTGGCAAATTAATGAAGAAAGATAAATATGCTTTTGCGGGAATATTTATAGCCATGGCACAAAAAGACCCAAGAGGCATGGCAATGAATCTACGCAGACTGGCTGTTGATGACGATATAAAAGACAGTCAATTATTAGAATTACAATTACACGAACTTATTCAGGATTATGCCTATTTAAATGTTGCTGAAAGCAGCATTGCAGAAATGGGAACACGCCTGCAGCAGATTGTATATGAACATAAATTAAAAATGCCGGGAAGCATCTTTTTAATTTTAAGAGCATTGGCAATTTTGGAAGGAGTAGGTAAAACATTAGCGCCTAATTTTGACGTTTATGAATTTATAAAACCATATGGTGCTAAATTAATTACCGAACAATATTCAGTTGAAAATATTTCTGAAGAATTATTTTACAGAGGTTCAAATTTAATTTCTTTTTTAAATAGACTTCCGCTTGATGTGAAAGACATTATGCGCCTTACAAGAAAAGGCAAATTAAAATTTGAAATTGAGCACAAGCAAACAGAAAATTTCTTTTATACATTAAACCGGCTTACCAACAGAATAATGGTTTCTATAGTTGTAGTGGCATTAATAATTGGCGGTTCTTTAAGTCTTTTGGCAGACCTCAGCCACATGTGGTCTTTCCTTGGCCTACCATTAATTACCTGGCTGTTTTTTCTCGGAGCTGGTACATTAAGTTTCTTTTTATTTTTTAGCGCAGTAAGAGGTCCCAAAATTTAAATTGCAATTCAAATTAATTTTAGTTTGTTTTCTATTCTTTTTTTCCTGCCATCAAAAGGAAAAAACGGAAACTATATTGTTAGGTCAAAGAGATGCCTTAGCTTATGGTATTGATTGGAAAGCAAAAACAAACCAATCCGATATTAAAAAAGTAACGGGCAGACATCCGGCTGTGACAGAATGGGACCTTGCAGGTTATGGTATTCGGGAAAAGTCTATTGATGGAGTTGATTTCAATTTCATGAAAGAACAATCCATCCGCTTTCATATGGAAGGAGGAATCAATATTTACACCTGGCATTTATTTAATCCGCTTACAAGAAAAAACTCCTGGGAAGAAAGTAAATCAGCATTAATAAAAGAAGTACTTCCCGGAGGCGCTAAACATAAATGGTTTATTGCTCATTTAGATGAAATCAAAAGTTTCTTTTCATTCTTAGAAAAAAATAATGTTCCTATTTTTTTCCGTCCAATGCACGAAGCAAATGGAGAAACATTTTGGTGGTCGTCAAAATATAATTCATTAGAAGAAATTCATCGATTGTGGAAGTATATTCACAATTACCTTAACGACATAAATAATATCAAATTTATTTACTCCTATGATCGTATAATAAATAATGAAGTATTAGAAAGCTATTATCCGGGAGATGAATTTGTAGATGTTTTAGCCCTTGACGATTTTCATAGTCTCGATCCGGGTGCAACTCATTCAGAATTTTCGCAACAGCTAAATTTGATTACTGCCTTTGCACACCAACATAAAAAGCAATATGCAATTGGAGAGACGGGAAGGGAACTCTGTAAACCTTCTGACTGGTTTACAAAAACATTAGGACCACAATTAGAAGAACATATACGTTTTTGTAAAAAAAATAAATTTTCGAAACCTATGTATTTGTTGCTTTGGAGAAATGGAGGCAAAGCACATTTCCATGTACCTTACAAAGGACATCCTTCAGAGAAAGACTTTTTACAATTTGTAAATTCAGGAATCGTAGAATTACTCTAAAACTGTAAACGATTCAAATAATAATCTTCCTTCTCTCGCATTTTCTTTTTCAACGAAGCACTTTTATCATCATAGCCGATTAAATGCAATAAGCCATGCACAAGCACCCGCAACAACTCTTTTCGCATAGAAACCGATTCTAATTTTGCATTCTCTTTAACTCGCTCTATACTAATAAATATATCCCCTTCAATTGTATTCTCTTCTTCAGATTGATCGAATGTAATGATATCCGTTAGTGTATCGTGCTGCAAATAATCCACATTTATCTGATGCAAATAGTTGTCTGTACAAAAGACATAATTCAGATTCGAAATATCAAATCCTTCCTTCCTTGCTAAATCCAACAACCACTTTCGCACCTTTCTAATATTGCGCAAACGATAGGTCATTGGAGCTTCATTGTGGAAATAGATCGTCATAGGCAATAAAAATACTATTTTTGTCCTTCAAGAAACACAATGAAACAATTAGCCATACTTTTTATCGCTGTCCTTTGTCTGACTTCCTGCTCAAAATACGAAGAAGGACCGGTGATCAGCTTCAGAGGTAAAACCGAACGACTGGTAAATTCCTGGGGGTATTTATTGGTTTTACGCAATGGTAATAATATAACATTTGGTAATGTCGACGGTACCATAAACTATGCAGCAAGTTCAATTGGGTTTGAAGACGGAGGAAGGTTTACAAGCATCAATTACAACGATTCTTTATTTGTGCAGGAGGATGGAAACTGGACATTCGAAAGCAAAAAAGAAGCGGTTTTGCTTGATTATGATAATGGCAATCAAAGAGTTTTAAGTATCATCAAACTCAAAGAAAAAGAAGTCTGGCTCGAAGAGACTTTTGACGATAATATTATTCAATATCAGTTATTTCCAAACAAGTAATGATGCAACAGGAAGCGCTTTATCTGGACTATCCGAATGGAACAGATAAAATTTTTGTGCAGAGAATTTTTGAGCAGAAAGAAGGTATTCCCGTATTCTGTTTACATGGTAGTATAGAATCCGGAAGGATTTTTTACTCTGAAGATATGAGTAAAGGCTTAGCACCATGGTTAGCTTCAAAAGGATTTGATGTTTTTGTTCCGGATTTACGTGGAAAAGGAAAATCGACGCCGGCAATTAAGGAAGGAAATAATTACGGACAACATGAGGTGATCACTAAGCAAATTCCATTTATCGCAGATGCTATAAAATCAATAAAAGGCGATCAGGAGCAAATCTGGATTAGCCATAGTTGGGGTGGAAACATGATGAATGCCTCTTTTGCGCGGTTTCAGCCGGCAAAAGTAAAAGCTCTGGTGCATTTTGGTTTGAAAAGAAGAATTACTGTCTGGAACTGGGCAAGACTTTATATGATACAATACGGCTGGTATTTTATGGGGAACAGATGGGCAAAAACAAAAGGCTATCTGCCCTATACCAAACAAGGTTTTGGTGCCGATGAACCGGTTAAATTATGGTCGCAGATCAATCAATGGATTAAAGAGGAAGAATGGAAGAGTACAGAAGACGGATTTGATTATCGGCAGGCATGTCGAAACACTAATATGCCAAAAGCATTGTGGCTTGCCGGTGCAGGAGATAAAGTATTAGCTAATCCGATAGATGTACAAAAGACAAAAGATGAGGTCGGCAATGAAGCAGATCATTTAGAATTATTAGGAAGGAAAAATGGCTATTCGAAAGATTATGATCACAATAATATGCTAACATCAAAATCTGCACCCGATGAAATCTTTCCAAAAGTGTTAAATTGGATTTCATGAAAAGAGCATTTATTGTTATGGCGGTTTTATTTCTTTTTACTCAGTGTAAAAATGAATGGTCGCCGGAAATGGAAAAACGTTTTCTCGCTAATTGTATCGCCAGCAATGAAAGAGCAGACGTAAGTGAATATTGCGCTTGTCTTTTAGCAAATGTAAAAGAAGACGGTATAGAAAATATTAATGCCTTTACTAAATTGAAACAAGAAGCACTCGAAGCGCTTCACAATGAATGTGATTAAAATATAAGCAATGATAAAATTAAGTGATTACTCTACAAAGCCAACCGACGGTCTGACTAAGAGCAAAGCAAAAAAAATGCGCAATGAGTTGGCAGATGAATTAGCCACTTTACAAAATTTAATGTTAGCGGAAGGAAAACATAGTCTGTTAATTGTTTTACAAGGCATGGATGCAAGTGGTAAAGATGGATTGGTGAGAAAAGTGTTCAGACAGGTGTCTCCATCAGGTGTGAAGGTACATTCATTTAAGAAACCAACAGATGAAGAATTTGCCCATGACTTTTTATGGAGAGTACATAAAGTAACTCCGCAAAAAGGAATGATTCAGATTTTTAACCGGTCCCATTATGAAGATATTTTAATTCAAAGAGTACACAAATGGATCGATGAAGATCGTGTTAAGCAAAGAATTAAGCACATCAATAATTTTGAAGAATTATTACAGGAAGAAAACAACACGCACGTATTGAAATTCTATTTACATGTTTCAAGAGAAGAACAAGAAGTTCGTTTAAGAGAACGGGTTGATTTACTCAGAAAAAACTGGAAACATAATGATGGTGACTGGGAGCAAAGAGAATACTGGGATGAATATATGAAAGCCTATGAAACCTGTTTTAACGAATGTTCTCCAAACATTCCATGGCATATTGTGCCGGCTGATGAAAACTGGATGAAAGAATATACGGTTGCAAAGATTATAGTGGAAAAATTGAAAAGATTAAACATGGAGTTCCCGCCTTTGGAGACAGAACGCAACTGGGAAACGGTATAGATAAGAGCTGTTGAAATTAATTGCAAAAACATTTTCGGGATTAGAGCAGGTTTGCGCCGATGAAATTAAAAACATCGGTGGTGAAAATATTGATATTCAAAAAAGAGCAGTCGTTTTTGAAGGAGACCAGCTTTGTTTGTATAAAGCGAATTATGAATTAAGAACAGCGCTTAGAATTTTAAAACCCTTTCATCAATTTCAGGCAAGAAACGACGGACATTTATATAAGCATGTAAATAAAATTGACTGGACGGAAATAATTTCTAACCGTCAGACATTTGCTATTGACAGTACGGTGCATTCGCCTTATTTCACCCATTCAAAATATGCGTCTTTAAAAGTAAAAGATGCGATTGTCGATCAGATAAGAGATAAAACAGGAGCAAGACCAAGTGTAGACATTAAAAAACCCGATGTAAGAATTCATTTAAGAATTAATCAGGATGAGGTTACGCTTTTACAAGACAGTTCCGGATTTTCATTACATCGACGAAATTATAGAAATCCGAAACATCTTGCACCAATAAATGAAGCTTTAGCAGCGGGAATGATATTGTTGAGTGGGTGGAATTCTAAAACACCCTATGTTGATTTGATGTGTGGAAGTGGTACTTTTTTGATTGAAGCAGCGATGATTGCATCGAATACCGCTCCGGGTATAGTGCGTGATCAGTTTTACACTTTTGAACAATGGCCTGATTTTGATCAGAGAGCTTTTCAAAAAGTAAAAAGGGAAGCTAAGAAAAAAGTAAGGTCTATTCATTCAATTATTCAGGGAAGTGATGTGGACGGAACAATTTTGGAAATTGCGAAAGAGCATATTCAAAAAGCCGGTTTTGAAAATGAAATCTTTTTAAAGCAAGTATCCGTTTCAGATAGCAAGCCATTGCAACAGTTAAAGGAAGGTGATAAGGGAACAATTTTATTAAATCCACCTTATGGGAAGCGTTTGCTACCAAAAGATATTGAAAAACTCTACAAACAAATCGGAGATAGTTTTAAGCAGAATTATAAATTCTATCAGGCATGGGTAATCAGTTCGAATAAAGATGCCAT
>JAHDHT010000002.1:0-14459 GCA_020631175.1 Chitinophagales bacterium | reverse complement strand
AGCAGAATTATAAATTCTATCAGGCATGGGTAATCAGTTCGAATAAAGATGCCATGAAAAAGATTGGTTTAAGAACATCAAAGAGACTCACCTTATTTAATGGGCCTTTAGAATGCAAGTTTCATCGATTTGATCTGTATTGAGATTGATGTTTAGATTGCTTTGTTTTTAGATGTTTAGATCGCTCTGCTTTCAGATATTTAGATCACTTTGTTTTCAGACATTTAGAATATAAGATGTCTGCAAGGCGCAGCCGATCTCAAAGTCTAAATCGCAAGAGGGATAGCAGCGATACCCACCCGACAATTGCCGACCTGAGCAACATTTGCAGGGGCTGACAACGGCAAGCCAATGCAAATGAATGCGAATGCGGCAAAAGTGGCGCGTGCGTTTAGCGTATAGCCCGGCCCCGGATTCTTTTTGAAGAGATGGAGGTATTTTTTGATCTAGAAACTATTTGACAGCTAAAGTTTACTAAATGAAAAAAGGGGCTTGCCCAAATTTTCTTAGATGTCTAGATCGCTTTGCTTTTAGACCACTTCGTTTTTAGATATTCAGATCGCTTTGCTATCAGATATTCAGACTATTAGACGCTATTTGTCTGAAAGTCTGTAAATCTTATAGGCAAAGCCGGTCTGAAAGGCGCAGCCGATCTAAAAGTCACAAAGTCTCAAGAAGTGCAATCTGCGCAAGTGCCTTCCACCATGATATAGGTCATTTCGGTTTTGAAACCATCGGGAACATTGAGGTTTTGATCTACCGGATGCTCCAAACATAGCGTTTTATCGCAGGATGTGCAGTGAAAATGAGCGTGGTCGTCGCGGTGATGATGGGTGCTGCAATGGCTGTCGCACATCGCATATTTGCTTACGCCCGAGCCATCTTTCGCCTGATGGATGATGCCTTTTTCTTCGAAGGATTTAATGGTACGATAAAGCGTTATGCGATCGAAATCGTCCAAATGCTGCTCAAGATCTTTATTCGATAAAGCACGCCCCCGTTCTTTTAGAAAGAGTGCCAACACCTTGCGACGCATGTCTGTGCTACGCAGTTTATGGTGCTTCAATTTATCGTTAATCTGAGTATCTAATGCATCCATCATAGATGCTAAAATAAGGATTCTATTGGCTTTTGGGTTCCGATTATGTAGTACTTTTTGGTGGTAGGCGCTTTTTGTAATACATAAGTAGCTCAGTACTTTGTAGCACAGATATCTTTTAGCTTCGAAAAACGATTAATTTTAAAAGCACTCCAATATTCAGACACCACTCTAAAACTTAAAAGCATCTATCTTTATGCACAAACTTTTAAACTATCGTTCGTCTGAACTATAGCACAACTTTTAATCGTTTACAACATGAACTTTAAACAACTGGATATGAAGTGGAAGCTAATGGTACTTAGCGTACTTTCCATCGGTCTGTTGTCGCTTTTTGCTTTTAATGGTGCAGAAATTAGCGCTAATAAGCAAAATCCTCAGGACATTACAAATCAAAATAGCGAGCCAAAGATGCCCGCTTTAACAACTATGAAAATTAACAAAGATGATTATAAAGACCTCTGGTCACGGGTAGATTCTTTTGAAAATAAGCAACTACCAAAATCTGCTGCTGAAGTAGTCGATGATATTTTTGCACAGGCGAAAAAAGATGGCAATTATCCACAGCAGGTAAAAGCGATGATTTTCCAATTGAAGTTTATTAAAATTTCTGAAGATGTCGAAGATCCAAAATTGATGGCTCGTCTTGAAAAAGAAATTGAAGCTCAGGAAGCACCGGTTAAAAATGTTTTGCATTCGATGCTTGCTGAAGCCTATTGGCAATATTTTCAAAACAATCGTTGGCGTTTTTACAACAGAACAGAAACGGTAAGTTTCGATAATGAAGATATTTTAACCTGGAGTCTTGAACAGATTTTTGAAAAAATAGTTAGCGAGCATCAACTGGCACTTCAAAATAAAGCGCTGCTTCAAAAAATAAAAACAGAAGATTTTGAAGACATTATTTATTTAGCCGACAGAAAAAAGAATGGAAACTTAAGACCAACGCTTTATGATTTCCTTGCGCACAGAGCTTTAGATTTTTATCGGATGGATGAAAATTCCATTACAAAACCTGTTTACGCATTTGAAATAGATAATGAAAATGCATTTACTACAGGCACAACGTTCACCACTCACAACTTCATTGCTAAAGATACTTTAAGTAATAAATATGCTGCTATTTTATTATTTCAGGAACTGGAACGTTTGCATGCTAACGATGATGATCCTGAAGCATTAGTAGCAGCGCAACTTAGCCGTTTGTCTTTTGTGAAAAAGGAGGCTATTTTGACGGATAAAAATGATCGTTATGAAGATGCTTTAAAGTCTATTTACAAAAAACACAGTAAAAATAAATCCGGTGCATTGGCAGCCTATTACCTGGCAAATTATTACCAGACAAAAGGAAACGATTACGACCATTTTACAGACAAAAAAGATAATGGAAAATTCATTAAACTGGCTTATGAAACTTGTGTTGATGCGGCTAAAGATTACCCGAATTCTTTTGGGGGTAAAAATTGCGCTTCATTAATTAACAATATTGAACGAAAAAATTTAACGGTCTCTGTAGAGGAAGCACAATTACCCGGAGAGCCATTTAGAATTCAAGCGAACTATACAAATGTAGACAAGGTCTTTTTTAGACTTTACAAAGCCAACTATGAACCTTATTTAGAAACGGAAAGAGAGCGTACTAAAGACAGGGTTAAATGGGTTCAAAAGCAGGAATTAGTAAAAGACTGGACAAGTGACTTGCCTTCTTCAGAAGATTTTTTAAATCATTATACTGAAGTTAAAGCAGACGGTTTGCCTAAGGGCTTTTATGTATTACTTGCTTCTCCGGATAAAAATTTTACAGGTAAAAAAAGTATTGTAACCATTAATTCATTTTTTGTAACTGAATTAGTTTTAATTACAAGAACGAATGCTGCGAAGCAGCAGGAGTTTATTGTGGTGAATCGAAAAACCGGAGCACCTGTTTCGAACGTGAAAATTGAAACATTTCAAAGGGAGTACAGCCGGACTAAAAGAAAATCGATATGGAAAGCTTTAGGAAATGGTTCAACTGATCAGGAAGGAAAATGGCAAACTACGTTTGGAAATAACACCTATAATATAAAAGCAGTTTTAACAGCCGCAGATGACTCTTTTGTTAGCTACCCTTACTTTAGAAGAATTTATGAAGGTGGTTCTAATCAAAACACAGAAATAAGACTTTTTACAGATCGATCGATTTATCGACCGGGTCAAAAAGTTTATTTCAAAGGAATTTTACTTGAAAATACCAATCAGCAATATCAATTAAAACCGGGTCAAAAAGTACAGTTGCAATTGATGGATGTTAATTATCAGGAACAATGGTCCCAGACTTTTACAACAAATGAGTTCGGATCTTTTAATGGTAATTTAAATTTACCGGAAGGAGGTTTAACAGGTGTTTTTAGATTAGTAAGTCCTTATGGTCAAACGAATATTTCTGTTGAAGAATATAAAAGACCTCGATTCGAAGTAAAGTTCGATACCATAAAAGGTTCTTATGCTTTAGATGAAGAAGTTAGTATTACCGGTCGGGCTATGAGCTATGCCGGAGCTGCTTTGGATAATGCAAAAGTGGAATATGTGGTTGAGCGAACGGTGCAGTATCCGTATTGGGGTTGGTGGTACAGATCTTTTTATCAGCCGGATGCGCCAATGGTGATATCAAAAGGTGTAATCAACAGCAAAACGGATGGGACATTTGATATTACTTTTAATGCTTTATCGGATAAAAGCAATAATCAAAAAGATCGATTACCAATTTATTCTTTTAAAGTAACAGTAAAAGTAACCGACAATACGGGAGAGACACATGAGTCAAGCACCACTGTTAGAGTGGGTAAAGTTGCTTTAGATGTTAGTATGCAGGTGCCGGAAGTGGTTACGACAACAAAAGAAGACCAATCTATTAGCATAACTACACAGAATCTAAACGGAGCATTTGAAGCTGCTAAAGTTGAAGTAAAAATTATTCGTTTAGTAGAACCGGATCGATTGCTGAGAAAATCGTTCTGGCAAAGAAACGATCAGTTTACGATGAGTCGCGAAGCATATGAAAGTGCTTTCCCTTATGATGTTTATGATAATGAATTAAATATTAATGATTGGAAGGATGGAAAAGTAGTTTATAGTGAAACAATTACCACCACTAAAGATTATGAAATCGCTTTGGAGAACATGAAGAACTGGCAAGGTGGTAAGTATAAAGTATTGTTAAAAACAAAGGATAAAAATGGAACACCGATTAAATTAGATCGTTATTTTGATTTATTGAATCCTAATGATAAAAAAGTTGGTGCGAATGAATTCTTTAGCGTAAAGCCATTAGGCGGACCGTATGAACCCGGAGATAAAGCTCAGTTTTTATTAAACACAGCTTATGATGGAGGATTAGATGTATATTATTATGTAGAACATGAAGGTGTTTTGAGTCCGGATAGATGGAAAAAGATTGCGCGCGGTCAAACCTTGATTGAAATTCCAATTAGGGATAAACACATTGGTGGTTTAGGTGCTTATTTTATTACAGTGGTTGAAAATAGAGTTTATCAATTTAATGAAACGATTGAAGTGCCTTATCCAAGTCGTGAGTTAGACATTGAATTTTTAACATTCAGAGATAAACTTTTACCGAACGATAAAGAAGAGTGGAAGATAAAAATTAAAGGTCCGGAAGGAGAAAAGGTTGTTGCTGAATTGTTGACAGCGATGTATGATGCTTCATTAGATGCCTTTAAACCCCACAGCTGGAATTTTAATTTAAGTGCTCCTTATCACCGTTTGAAGTATTCGATTAATGCGCACAGCTTCCAGGCGAACCGTTCTCAGAACTGGTCAGAAGATTGGAATCAATATGTTTACGGTACAAGCCGTGATTATGATCGCTTAAATTGGTTTGGTTTTCAGTTGGGAACCGGTTATTACCAAATGTTTGACAATATGGCTTTGGAAGAAGTGACGGTTGCCGGCTCAAGAGTAAGAAAAAGCAGAGCAAAATCTGCTGCCCCGGCGAATTATTCTGCCGATGCGGTAACGATTCAGGAGTCGAATGTTGCAGCTGCACCTGCGGTTGAAAATGAAATGTTGACAAGAGATGATGCTGATGGGAATGGTGGGTCTGCTGAAGCTGCTTTCAAAGCTGAAGAAAAAGAAAATAAAAAATTCAAAAACGTTTCTTCAAGAACAAACTTAAATGAAACAGCATTCTTTTTCCCTGAATTACAAACTGATAAAGAAGGGAATGTATTGTTAAGTTTTGAAGCACCCGAAGCTTTAACCGAATGGAAGTTGCAAACCTTTGCGCATTCTAAAGATTTAATGTACGGTTTAGCTACTAAAACATTAAAAACGCAAAAGGATATAATGATTACCCCTAATGCGCCCCGTTTCTTCAGAGAAAACGATGAAATCGTATTTACTGCCAAAGTGAATAATATTTCAGATAAAGCGCAAAGAGGCGATGCCATATTGCAACTGTTTAATGCTTTTACCATGGATCCGATAGATGCTAAGTTTAGCAACAGTCAGGCCAACCGTTCGTTCAAACTGGATGCCGGACAAAGTGAAGCTTTTGAATGGAAATTAAATATTCCCGAAGACGTAGATGTAGTTACATATAAAGTATTAGTGAAGGCCGGAAAGCAAAGTGACGGAGAACAAAATACGGTCCCTGTTTTGAAAAACAGAATGTTAGTAACAGAAACGATGCCTTTACCGGTTCGATCAAAAGAAACTAAAACATTCACATTTGAAAAACTGGCGAATCAAAATTCGAGCACATTACAAAACCAAAACTTGACATTAGAATTCACTTCTAATCCGGCATGGTATGCCGTGCAGGCCCTTCCATATTTAATGGATTATCCAAACGAATGTGCCGAGCAAATTTTTAGTCGTGTTTATGCCAATAGTCTGGCGAGTCATGTGGCCAACAGTCAGCCAAAAATTAAAAATGTATTTGAAGCCTGGAAAAATGAAGATGCCGGAGCATTAGTTTCTAATCTTGAAAAAAATCAGGAATTGAAATCTTTATTACTCGATGAAACTCCATGGGTAATGGAAGCAAAGAATGAAACCGAACGTAAAAAACGAATCGGACTATTATTCGACATGCATCGCATGGAGAAAGAGTATACAAAAGATTTGAAAAAATTAATTGCCTTACAGAAATCGGATGGAGGTTTTGGCTGGTTCTCAGGCATGCGATCAAACAGATACATCACACAACATATTGTAAACGGTTTTGGTAAGCTGGATGCGCTTGGCGTAAAAGCGGTTAAGCAAGATCCTGAAGTATGGTCGATGCTGCAAAAAGCAGTTGATTATTTAGATCGTGAAATCAGAGACGATTATAAAAATCTGAAGCGTTATACGAAAGATCTGGACAAACAACATATTGGAAACATTCAGGTGCATTATTTATATGCAAGAACCTTCTTTAAAGATTTGCCGGTACATAGTGATTCGAAAAAGGCCTATGATTATTATTCGGGTCAGGCAGAAAAATACTGGACTAGTTTTGACCTGTACCAAAAAGGCTTGATAGCAATGGCATTACACAGGCAATCAAAACCTGATGTACCAAATCAAATTATAAAGTCTTTAAGGGAGTTTGCCTTAGAAGATGAAGAACTCGGAACTTATTATAAATATAACCGAGGCTATTATTGGTACCAGGCTCCGATCGAAACACAATCGATGATGATTGAGGTATTTGATGAGATTGCGAATGACAAAATTATGGTGGATGGATTAAAAGTCTGGTTGTTAAAACAAAAGCAAACACAAGACTGGAAAACTACAAGAGCAACTGTCGAGGCGATATATGCATTATTAAAAAGAGGAGACAATTGGTTGGCCTCTGAAGATCATGTAACGGTAAGCCTGGGAGATATGAAGATTGATCCGGTAAAAGACTTTGACCAAAAGCCTGAGACAGCAACCGGTTACTTTAAAGTAAACTGGACAGAAGATGAGATTACCAAAGATCTCGCTGAAGTGAAAGTTGAAAACCCGAATGATCACATTGCATGGGGAGCGATGTACTGGCAATATTTCGAACAGTTAGATAAAATTACTTTTGCTGAAACTCCATTAAGTATAAAAAAGGAATTGTTCAAAAAGATCCAAACTGATCGTGGCGAAGTAATAGAACCGATTACTAAAACAGAAAGCCTTTCACCGGGTGATATGGTCACCGTTCGAATTGAGCTAAGAGTTGATCGAAGAATGAACTATGTACATATGAAAGATATGCGTGCTTCTGGTTTTGAGCCGGTAAATGTATTGAGTCAATACAAATATCAGGATGGCTTAGGCTATTATGAAAGCACCAGAGATGCGTCAACTAACTTTTTCTTCGACACTCTTAATCCAGGCACTTATGTGTTTGAATATCCTTTAAAAGTTTATCATAAAGGAGATTTCAGCAATGGTATCACTAAGATTCAATGTATGTATGCTCCTGAGTTTACCAGCCATAGTGAAGGCGTGAGAGTGGTGGTTGATTAATCTGTACAAAATGTTACTTTCGTATTTAAAAATTGAATAAAATGAAAACTCTACTAATTGCACTTATGTGTGCATTTTCTGTCTCTTCTTTCGCTCAGATAGATCCGGGATTATTAATCGGTAAGTGGAATTATAAAGACATTTACGAAAAAGAGAAACTGGAAGCCGAAAGCATTAAAATGCTGGAAATGTTTTTTAAAGACCTATCATTCCAGTTCGATAAAAGCGGTGCTTATAAAATGACTTTAATGGGTGGTGCCGAACAAGGCGAATGGGAAGCAAAAGATGATATTACTTTGGCTTTAACATCCGACAAAGGACAAGTGACAGAAATGCAGGTAGTAAACTTAACTGATGATGAGTTAAGTGTAAAGCTTGAAAAAGGCGCATTCGTTTTAGAAAAGGCTAAAACAAAAGCAAAAAAAATTGTTAAAGAAAAACCAAAATTAAAAACAGTATCAGCAACAAAAAGTCAAGTTGCACAAAAATGGTACTTAGATAAAAGAGAATCAGATAAAAAATTATCCAAAGAAGTTTTAGAAACGAGTCAGGCTTTATTGAAAGGAAGTTTTATTCAATTTAAATCTAATGGAAAATATAAAACCAAGGTTTTAAAGTTAAAAGAAAAAGGAACCTGGAGCTTTGGGGAAAATAATACTTCTATTGTCACTAAAAAAGATAAGCAGCAACAAATCTGGAATATTGTAAAAGTAAGTGATGATGAGTTAATTCTGGTTCAAGGTAAAGACAAACAAAAGTGGATCTTTAAAAAATAAAAAAGAAGGGAGCGCAATCCTAATGCGCTCCCTTTCTAACCTAAACCAAAATTAAAAAAATCTATTTTTTTACAATTTGTTGCACGTAGGTATTTTCATTTAATATTCCTCTAATAAAATAAATGCCGCTATCAAGTGAACTCAGGTCAATTTCATTACCCATTAAATAGTTTAATTCTGAAATCACTTCATTACCAATTACATCATATACTTCCAGTAAATCCAAGTCAGTATTCAATTGAAAATATTGATCTGCAGGATTCGGATAAATCACAAACTCAGCTGTAATCTCTTCTTTATCAATTCCGGTCGGTTCCTGACTTTCAGACAAGTCTTCATAGGTTTGAAGAATAATTTGTCCCATTTCATTTAGTATATCTGAATTAATACAAACCTGAGTACTTCTAAACGTATTAAAAGCCGCAAAAGTAATTTTATAAGATTCTTTATCATTTAATGAAACGGAATTAAAACTGCTTAAAAACCTTCTGTCTGCAGGAGGAGTATATTCGCTGCACTCAGACCATCCATCCGGGTCATTAGGGTTGTCGGGATACATATAATTTGTTGGTGTACCATTAGGATCATATCCGCTTCCACCAAATGTTATTGGACTTCCATCCTTCCATCTTCCATCCAAAAAGTTAACAAAGTCATCGACTAAAACTGGATTACCGATAATGCTATTGTCGTTGTTGTAGGTTAAATACGAAGCCATTGTACTTGCCGAACTTTCGTCTTTTGAATTCTTTAAAAGTTGTACCCCAACAATCGGAATAAGGTTTTCGAAATAGTCTTCGTCATTCGAATCTCCATTATATACATAAGCTATATTCTGATCCGGAAAACAACCGGTATAATCATCCTGAAAGAATCCAAGATCGGGATCGGTTTGTAAACCACATCGAAACTCAGGATAGTTTCTTCCGGAAACATTACGAATTTCATATTCATAATAAATAACGGTATCAGTAAGGGCTTCTCCACTTAAAAAGGCAGAACCTAACAATTCAATACCAATAGCTTCACCGGTACCGTGATTCTCTTCAACATACAAATCATTAATGATAAAAAAACTTTGTTCAACACCTTTAATCAGAGGGAAATCACCATCATCCGGATTATAAATGTCATCTTCCGCAAAATCATAAAAAGGCGCATAAGTCCTTCCTTCCGGTAAAGCCTTTCCAATTAAACCTTCTAAATGCGGATTATCTTTAGCCGGATAGCGATAAAAACTTTCCGGAACTTCAGCTCCATTCAAAAAATTATTTACTTCCTCTGCAGTGATTTTTACCACATAGTCGAAAGCAGAACATCCTTCCTGAGGGTCACTATTATTTTCGAAAATTGGTCCTGGTCTCCATTCTTCAGTTTGGTATTTTTGAGCTGTTGCATAATGAGTACCTGATTCATCAGTAGCAGCAAACCATAAAGTGCCGAGTATAATCGTCGGTAAAAATGAATTATCATTTTGAAGCCCAAAAGCACTTACCTCAGCATCATCATCAAACCAAAGCCATCCATCATTACCGACTTCAGAATAAACGGCATCATTAGATACTTCTATAAAATCGAATAAATTATCTTCACACTCCTGAGCCCAGAAAGTAATTGAAGAAAACATAATAGTAACAGTAAGTAGCAAGTGTTTCATGGTTTATTTCTTTATATAAACTTACGAAGAGCCTTTTAAATATTTGTCACATCATTGTAGCTTGACTTATCTTTACCGATCAATGACAATCCAATTATGCAAAATCAATTTTCATTTCGAACATTAAATATCATCTATTTCGCTATGCTGATGGGCATGGTTATTTTTTTGACTATTGTTGTTGTTGCTTTAAAGCCACAAAATGCTCCGGGATTCAATACAATAATTTATGTTTTTTATGCAGTAAGCTTTGCTTCAGTATTTTTCAGCAGTTTCATGTACAGAATAAGATCTAATGCAGCGCAAACCTTAAACAGCCTTCAGGAAAAACTGGCGCATTATCGATCAGGAGTAATTGTAAGATTAGCATTAGTCGAAGGACCAATCATTTTCGGAATTGTACTTTATTTACTCAGCGGAAAATTTTTAGTATTAGCTTTAACATTTATGTTGCTTGTTTACTTTGTCTTCATCCGTCCGACAAAAGACAAAGCCATTAAAGATTTAAACTTAAAAGGAGAAGAAGCGCGGCAAGCAAGAGAGATGTCTTAAAGTAATTTCACGGTTATATACAACGTCAATTGCAAAGCAAGTCCGATTATAAAAAACATAATCGAATGGCGAATACACTTATATTTTTTGTGGAGAATTTTACTCAGTGCAAAATTCTGACTTGCATATTTTCTTCCAACTTCTTCTTCCGATAAAGATTTTAAAGCGTTCCAATATTCTTCTTCGGTTTTAAAATGCCTTACATCCTCCCAAAAAAGAACATCCTTTTTACTAATGTTCTGACGAGGAAAAACAGTGAGCAATGAAAAGACAATTGAAACTACCAGACAGATTCCAGATATAAAAAAAGTTAGATACTCAACCCAGCTTTTACCGGTTAGCTCAGGTAAATAACCAATCAATAAAATGGTAATGGCAATTAAAGCAGCGGCCTTGGCATCGGCAATACTAATATACGTATGATATGTATCACCAATTTCTTTACTAAAATGATATTGCGGCCGCTTTTCCGACTCCACTTTTAATTAATTTCTTCAATAGAATCAAAAAGCTTGGCGATTCCATCATAAGTGTGCCCTTTAATAATTACACGAGGTACACGTAACGTACCGCCTATATGTATTTTATAAAGGTCAAATCCTTCCCCTTTAAAAATTCTGATTTTTTGCTGCTCTGTCGCAACGAAATATTCATCACGGTCGTTTATAGGATATGCAGACAATTTCACTTCCATTTTGTTTTTGATCTGCATATTCAATAATAAAGCTAAGGCTTCAGCGCGGGCTTTGTTTAATCCATTCATAGTCTTCAATTTTGCTGCAAAAGTACTTCAATATGCTGAAATATTATATCATAAACACAATTAACACTTTTTAAACTAAAAGTTTAGTTAATATACTTAGATTTGTAATACAATGATGAAATCCGGATTTATCACATTCTTTTTGATGCTGTCAATGGCATTGCTGCAAAGCGCATGTACATCCACCCATGGAAAAGAACATGAACCGTTCAGTACCTGCCAGCCGATCGATTCATTAGAATATTATCCATATCGTTCATTGGAGTATCACGGACATCAGCGCGCATTCAGAAATGATTTTACCAAAGCATTCAATGCCACATCCCCGGTTCAGAACCCCACAAAAGCACACTATATTTTTGTGCATTATTTTATTAATTGCAATGGCGAAATAGGTGATTTTATGATTCATGGTATGAGCAAAGAATATCGCCAGGTAGCTATAGAAGAGCCACTTGTAGATCAGATTGTAGCAAGTACTAAGCAAACTAAAAACTGGCGTTTACCGAGAAATAAAGAAGGCGAAAATATTGATGCGACCTATTCTTTCACCCTGAAAATCAACGAGCAAAATCAGCTTGAAGAAATTATTTTATAATATAACCCTTTTGCTAATCCTGCTCTCAGTAATTGCTTGCGATCAAGCCTCAGATTCTTTAATGGTCGAAGAACTGGAGCAATGGGAAAAGGAGCGCATATCGAAAGAGCTCAGAGATTCTGCAAATGTCGTTTTACAACATGCGAATTATACCACGGCTATTGAGCTGATCGATTCAGCAAATGCCATTGCACCAACGGCCGCTTCCTATTTGCGAAAAGCAGCATTTAGTGGAAGAGTTGGTGATCATGCGCAGGCATTTTCAGCGCTCGACAGCGCGATTGAGTTAGGTTCTGTTATGGCATTGGCAGAACGCGGTCACGATAAGCTTACTGCCTTGCACGATTTTTCCGGAGCAATAGAAGACATTAATAAATGTATTGCAGAAAAAGGAAGGCCTATTTTTATACATGCCCGCAATGCCGATCAGTTTGTAGGCATAGCCCATCGCATGCTGGGAGAACACGAAAAAGCAATTGAGCACTTCGATTACTGTATAAAAGCCGCCGGCAAAATCTCCTGGGCAGATGTATATGTCATTATGTACAAAGCCTTATCGCATATGGATAATGGCGAAAAAGAAAAAGCCATTGAAACCATTAATATTATGCAGCAACAATGCAAAGACTGCCCCGAAGCCTACTTCTACAAAGCACAATTTCTCGGTAAAGAAGATC
Organism: Chitinophagales bacterium; assembly: GCA_020631175.1. Lineage (GTDB taxonomy): Bacteria > Bacteroidota > Bacteroidia > Chitinophagales > JAHDHT01 > JAHDHT01. The sequence continues at coordinate 1,845 of JAHDHT010000002.1, read as the reverse complement.
CTCAGTATTGCACACTCATGCAAACAGCATACGACAAAAGAAGATTTTTAAGGTACTGGATTTACCACGAACATTTCGACCAGGTTTATATTGAGGATATAAAATCTAACTTGGAAAACAATTGTAATAAAATTGTTGATTAGGGCGACTGCCGGCAAAAACATTTTGTAATTAAACAACAATAAGGTGCCGGCACCGGGCTTTCCGGTACAATCTTTTTTAGTCGGCCTAGAGCCTGATCGTTTGCTGCAAGCTTCCGCTGGTCGCTTCCACCAACCGTCATGCTCTACGTTCGACTTCAAAAGTATATCCCCTGCAATCCCATGTCGCGATTTTTTAGTTTAAGGAGATAGGTGTAAGGTAAAAGGTATTAGGTGAAAGTGACGCTTTATTAATCTTAAACTTTACTTGTAAATTCTCTTTTTTGAATATCAATTTCAGTTTTCAGTTCGCTTTGAGCGGATATACAAATTCTTAATCATTCTTTATTTTAAGCAGACCGAGCAAAACCAAAAAATCTTAATTCCTTAATGGTCAAAATATTTTTACATTATTTTTCATCCAAAAAAAAGCAAAAAACCTTTGCGCCTTCGCGCCCTTGCGGTAAAAGAAGACCGAACTCTCCCGACCAAAGCGGAGGGAACTATCGGTTCAAAAACGACTGCATTTATAGATGAAGACAAAATTTTATTTAAACCAAAAGATATCTCGACTTCGCTCGATATAATCTCTGCGCACTCTGCGGTAAAAAAAACAAAACTGAAATAAAAACTTTCTTTTACCTTCACCAATAATTAGTCTATGAAAGAAGGAGCATTATATCTAATACCGAACGGACTTGGCACTTACGATCAATCCATAGTAACACCACAAGTAAAAGCAATAGCTCCGAATATAAAGGTATACATAACAGAGCATGTTAAAACGGCAAGACGATTTTTAAAAGCTGCCGATAAAGCAACCGATATCGACAGCATCGAATTTTATGAAATCAATGAAATAAAAGACGACATCCAAAAGCAAATGGATATTCTAATGGAAGCAAAAGCCGGAAAAGATATCGGCTTAATAAGCGATGCCGGAATGCCTTCAATTGCGGATCCGGGAGAATCAGTCATTCGATTAGCGCATGAATTTTTTGTTCAGGTAATTCCGTTAGTCGGTCCCTCCTCATTAATACTCGCGCTTGCTGCAAGCGGTTTAGACGCAGAAAAATTTTCTTTTCACGGCTACCTTCCAATTAAAAAACCGGAAAGGGAAAAAAGATTAAAAAATCTCCAGTCAGAAATTCAACGAACCGGATATACACAAATGTTTATTGAAACACCGTACCGAAACCATCAAATGATAGAAAGCATACTAAAAACATGCAGCAATGATTTAATGCTTTCAGTTGCTTGCAATTTAACTTTAGAAAATGAATGGATACAAACGAAAAGTATTGCAAAATGGAGAAAAACAAAACTCAACATCCATAAACAACCGGCAGTTTTTTTATTGGGAAATTAGTTTTAAAGTAGGTGTAAGGTAAAAGGTATTAGGTGAAAGTGATGGTTTAATATTCTTAAACTTTACTGGTATATTAGTTTTCAGTTTTCAGTTTTCAGTTTTCAGTTTTCAGTTCGCTGTGAGCGGATGCACTAATTCTTAATCATTCTTTATTTTAAGCAAACCAAAATTAAAAAATCTTAATCCCTTAATGGTTGAAATATTTTTCCAATATTTCCATCCGAACAACAAACAAAAAACTCTGCGCACTCTGCGGTAAAAAAAGAAGACCTTTTCTCTACTTTCAGTTTTCAGTTCGCTTGTAGCGGATGCACTAATTCTTAATCATTCTTTATT
>JAHDHT010000132.1 GCA_020631175.1 Chitinophagales bacterium | reverse complement strand
TTAGAATTTCCTGCTCAATAGAAGTTGGATCACATGCTTCGCAGCTAGCAAAACAAACAGTAGCTAAAGTAGCATCTCCATCAACAGTATATGAGCGGTTGGTATAAGCATCCATAGTAATTGTACATGATTCACCACCTATAAATTCTTCCTGATCATTCCATGCATTAACAGTAAACTTATATTCAATTGGTCCACCTGCTAATGGGATAGCTGTTACATAAACTCCATCGCCATCAGAATCATCCATAGGAGCACAATCGCCACACCAGTTATTGAAATTACCGTTTAGGAAAACATTACTTGCTTCTAAAGTTTCTGTTCCTGCATAATCATTCATGTCTACGGAGAAAGTAACTGTTCCGCCGGCAAAATTTTGACCGCAATCATTACAGAAGTTAAAGCAAGCACTGTAATCAGCATCACCATTAACTAAAAGTACACGATTGATAAATTGCCCGAAAATTACTGTACAGGTTTCTCCACCTGCGAAATTTTCCTGGTCTGCCCATTCAGCAACCTGAATTTTAAAATCCTGAGCACCGGCAGGCATTAGAATATCGCCAGTATATACTCCATCACCATCACTGTCATCTAAAGGATTAACTGCGGCTTCCCAATTATTAAATGTACCACTGACGAATACATTATTAGCGCCAAGTGTTACTGCACCAGTATATTCATTCATATCAATGCTGAATGAAATTGTTCCTTCCTGAAAGTCAGAATTGCCATTGCAATCGCCGCAAACATTCCAACAATAGGTAGGCAATACAGTTCCTCCGTTACCCGGAGCGTCTACACTTGCAATACGGTTGATATTTCCTTCCACTAAAATTGTACAAGGATCGCCCATTGTTAATGCTTCTGCGTCTGCAAAGGCGTTAACGGTATATAAAAACTGATTTAATCCGACAGGTACATCGTAAGTACCAGTATAAATTCCATCGCCGTCGGCGTCATCTAAAGGATTACAATCGCCACACCAGCTATTAAATTCTCCATTAACAAATACATTATTTGGTGTTAATGTTTCGGTTCCGGAATAAGCGTTCATATCGACAGAGAAGGTAACGGCATTGGTCTGGCCTATCGCATAGGCAGAGATAAATACTGTAAATAAAAAAGTAAAAAACTGTTTCATAATTATTTATTTAAAGAGGTTCAAAATTAAATGATCGTATTACTATTTCCTGATCTTCATTACCGGCAGGTCCGTTTTGCGCCGGATTCAATAACCAGAAATTAATTCTTGCGTTTGTAGTTGTTCCGGGTTCCGGTATTACCACAGGTTGAGAGGCACTTAAGCCCTCTAATTTTATACGTGGAGGATTATCTAATCCAAATGTCCATTCTGCAAATTGATTAGCTTCAATTATTTCATCGCCGGTAAAACTTCTGAATGTAACTAAAGTATCTGTCCAGGTAAATTGATGTGTACTTACACCGATAATCGGGTCTATTGCCCCGCTTGGTTTAAAAGCACGTTCACCATAATAATTTCCAAAATTGATTGGTTGAATACCATATTGCAAAGTACTTTGCTGGCTTGCATTTCCCCATTTCGAAAATTCAATATCTATTTCGCTATTTGCTTGTTCAAAGAAAGTATTGTTATCCCAGGTAAACAATCCAACAACTACATTTTCCGGAATGTTAGCATAATCTCCATCAAGGGTAAAAGTATAAGTCCCGTAGCCCATATGTTTGTCGGCTACGATTTCGGTACTATACCAAATACTGTCATGTTTAGCAATGCGCATATGCAGATATCCATTATCATCAAAATAAATATCTTCTTCACGATCGCTAAAATAATTCGGGCCAGGTCCTTGTAAAACGGTATCTGTTTTTACAGTCCATTTAAATCCACTAAAAAAAACACTCAACCCATTTCTTTGATTTGGAAATGAATTTGGATCAGGTGGATCAGATTGCTCACAACCTCCTAAAAGAATAAAGAGGATGCCAATTACGATATAAAATTTATTGTATCTCAAAAGTCTCTTTTAAATCATTAATTAAAATGGTAAAGCTCCCTTTTTCTACTACCGGTTTATTATCTATTCCAATAAATGCTAAATCTTGCGCATTTAAATTAAAAGTGTATGTTTCTGTTTTTCCTTCCTCAATATTTTTTTTCTGAAATCCTCTTAATCGCTTAACAGAAGGAGTAACGCTTGCATAATCATCTGCAATAAACAGTAGAACTGTTTCTTTACCTGCTCTGTTTCCGGTATTTTTTACGTTTACCGTTATTTGAATATCCTCATTTTTTGAAAATGATTTTTTATCGATTTTTAAATCTGAATATTCGAAACTGGTATAACTTAAGCCGTCTCCAAATTCAAACTGAGGATCAAAAGCTTCAGTACCAAAATTAACATCAAATTTTTCAGTATGCTTGTGATCATAAGTCAATAATGTATTCGTATGTTTTGGATAAGTTATTGGCAATTTACCACTTGGATTTACTTTACCGGAAATTATATCTGCTAATGCCTGAGCTCCATTGTCACCAAATTGATAAGCCATTATAATAGAAGAACAGAGTGGTTCAATTTCACGAATAATTCTTGGTCGATTTTGCACTAATACTAAAACAATATTCTTTTCAGCTTCTTCTAATGCTTTAATTAATTCTATAGAAGATTCATTATAATTTAGATCATCAATATTTCCGGGAATCTCTGTACTTGGTTTCTCAGCAAGACAAACTACCACTACATCTGAGTTCATTGCTTGTCTGACATGAGCGTCAGTTATTTTTAATTCATCAAGCGTACTTCCTTCCACATAATCAACTTGATCAAAATTATTTTCAAGTGCTTGTCGGATTGTTAATTTCTTCGGATCATCAAATTTTGGATCAGTCCCTTGCCAGGTTCTTGTCCATGCACCGTTTATTAAAATTCTTGAATCGGCTGCCGGCCCTGTTAGAAATACTTTTTTATCTTTTTTCAAAGGAAGGATGTTATCTTCATTTTTCAATAAAGTAATTCCTTCTGCTGCTGTATTATAAGCTGCTTTTTGAAACTCATCTGAGAAAAGATTATCGTAATTTCCTTCTGTATAACCGTAAGGGTTTTCAAAAAGCCCTAATTTCTTTTTCATTTTTAAGATACGGTAAACCGACTGGTCTAATCGTTCTTCTGTAATTTCGCCTTCATCGACTAATTCAATTAAAAGATCATTAAACTGATAATCTAAAGGAGTCATACTCATATCAACGCCGGCATCAATTGCCATGCGAACGGCATCCTTAAGGCTTGCTGCAACGTTGTGGTTTCTATGTAATTTATAAATGTCTTCCCAATCAGTAACTGCGACTCCTTCAAAGCCTAATTCACTTCGGAGAAGATCGGTTAAGATACTTTTATCAATGTGTACCGGAATTCCATTTAACTCACCTGAATTAATCATTATACTTGCTGCACCTTCATTTATAGCCGCCTGAAAAGGAGGAAGGAAATATTCTCTTAGTGTTCTTTCATGGGCATAAACGGGCGTTCTATCTTTGCCGGTGAATGGCCAGCTGTAACCATAGAAATGTTTCAAACATGCGGCAACTTTTGTTGGGTCAGAAATATCATCACCCTGATATCCTTCCACACAGGCCTTTCCTAATTCAGTACATAAATAAACGTCTTCTCCATATGTTTCAAAAACTCTAGACCATAAGGGTTGACGTGCTACATCTAAAACGGGAGAGAAATTCCATGGAATTCCGCTTGCTCTTGTTTCGTATGCTGTAATTGCTGCTCCTTGTTTTACCAGATCAGGATTAAAGGTTGCAGCCTGAGCGAGAGGCTGAGGAAAAAGCGTTGAGTTTGTTAAATAACCGGCTCCGTGAATGGCATCGATTCCATATATAATTGGAACTTCTCTTTTATTTTCCATGGCCATATCCTGAATAGTCTTTATTACATCCCTCCAGTGTTCTAAAGTATAATCATGTCCACCTGCATTTAAAAAAGAACCCACGTAATATTCTTTAATTGCCTTTTCTAATTTTGGTGTATCTAATTTATGTGGCTCTTCAAGATTAAATAACTCACCAACTGAAATAACATCAATATTTATTTGAGTCATCTGGCCAACCTTTTCTTTAACACTCATCTTTTTGATGATTTTTAAAAGGTCTTTATCTTTTGCTTTATCGTCTTGAGCAACAGTCCAGTTGCTTGTTAGTACGATTACAAAAAAGAAAACGAAAATCTTGTTAAGGTAATTCATCTTTTTGCTTAAACATTATTTCTCCCCAAAGGGATGGGTTATTATAAAATCCGTCGCTATCAGGGTTATTCCATCTTAATTGCATATTACGGCCATCTAATGTGCCGAGGTCAATTGCAAATTCGAATCCATATATAATATCCGTTTCGAAAGGTTCTGCATCAAGCTCTGTTAATGGGATCGTTGCTTTTACACGATAACCATTATCTGTTAACTCGGTTATAACTGATCCATTTTCGACAAAACGGTTTTTCTTCCAATTCCATAATTCAGCATCATCTCCGGGTTTAACACCGATTTGATGATCTGTTGTTTTATAAAATGATCTTCTTGGGTCGCTTGAGGCATCGGTGGAAATTGCTAATTCAAGCGCATCACCATTCCAGATTTCTGATTTTGTTCTGCTATTTTCTGCAGGGGTTTTATCAATAATATCTGCTTCTACAACTAAACTTTCACTGGTTGAATAAACCAATACTTTATGACCATCTAATTCAAATGTTTTGTTTGAGTTAGAAATGGAAAATCCATCCTGATCATTTTCAATTTGATAAGTTTTTGCCAGATTATTTAATGAACCTTCATAGGGAACAACTTTAATATCATCAATAAACAGATCACCTGAAGCTTCTAATTGAATAATAAATTGCTTTATGTTGGTAACATCTGTTCCGAATTCGGCCCAATTAAAAGCGGTAACCGGTATGTTGACCGTGCTCCATTGATCTTTTGTGATAATTTTTTCGTCAATCATTTTTCGATTGAAACCTGTCCATGCCTGTAAACCGCCGTAATCTTCCAGGCACATAGCCCAAGGGAGTGAATTTAATTCGGGACCTGAAGATTTTACTTTAAATTGAATAGCTGTTTTATTATAAACGGTGGTAAAGTTTTTACCTGACCAGTTATCCCATCCGAAACCAACTCCTACCCAGCTGCAACCTTGCCCTTTATCCCACTGCACATGCAATGCTTTTTCACCTTCAAAGCTTTGCTCAGTGCTATTGGTAACAGTTACGCATTTACCGCCGACTGCCTCGAACCAGATTTCATTATTCATGACATCTGTGTAAATAGAAGTAGCACTTAAACTACCAATAGCATTTGGATCATCGATTGCCTCAAACGTATCCCATAGGGGCTGTGTACTGAAGCAAGCTGAAAGCAAACAAAGTCCGGCACATAAACCGATTATATTTTTAAAAGGCTTTATCATTTAAGGTCTTAAGGGGCCATTAGTTGTAAAGATCATATAGTCCATAGCTGTTCTTGAGTAACCTGAGTTCGGGTCTGCCAGCATAAGGACTGAAATCATATGTATTTTATCCGGATCATGAATTGAATTTCCATTTGCAGGTGCAGGCGCACCATTTACCAAACTCAATGTTTCTGAATACGGAATAGAAATCAACTGCCATCCAGGCTCCAAATTCTGATTACTTATTTCAATTGAGTACATGTCCTCAGATTGCGATGAATGAAATCCATCCAAATCTTCATCTTCTCTAAATTGAAACAGGATTAATTCATTTATTATACTATCTGGCTTATATATCATAACATTGAAATACAAATCATCTGCAGACCCTGTTAATGGGAAAGTTGTTTCTCCATATGCTGAAGCTGGAATATCCAATAAACCAATTAACCAATCCCATGGAACTTCACCGCCCATATCAAAATAAAAGTTGCCTTGACCAGATTGGAATTCATCACGGATACCAAAGCTCATATTTGCTCCTGATTGAGCAAATTGATTCCATTCTTGATTAAATCCATCCTCAAAATCCGAAATTAGATATCCTACATTTGATTTAACAGAAGTAATTGAAAGGCTTGCATTTTGTGTTTCTTCTTCTGCGGTAAAGCTGAGCACGACCGAACATGGTTCTTGCCCAAATATCGGAAGGATTGTTGCATCACCTGGCCAAGATGAATTAGTAGCATCGATTGCATTAGAAAATCCTGTAATTTGTTTTACTGCTCCAGAATTCTGACCAGTAATTTCAATCACCCAATCTAGACTTTTGGTAAATGATGCCTCAAAATGTACCATTTCTCCAGTTCCAAAATCAACTTCTGATTGTGAAACTGACAAATCCTCAAGTATTCCAAATTCACCGAAAAGATCCTGTAAAGCTGGACCTTCAAAATCGAGTTGTTCTCTTTCACAAGCACTAAAAAGAATACTGCTTATGACAAAAAATGCAATGATCTTTTTCATGGTACTAAAATTTCATTTTAAATAATAAAGTGAAGTTATCGATCTGATAATCTTCTTCAGTACTTAACGTATTAACTGCTCTGTTATAATAGAAATCGATCGTATTTCTTGTGGTAAAGTCATATCCAAGACCAATTCCGATCAATTGTTCATTATGATCTATTGTAACAGGGGTGTAATTTCTTATTTCACCTAAAGCACTTCTTTCTGTAATTGTTTCATTTCCCTTACTGTTAAATAACATATAAGCAGTATTAAGGTTAAATCCTGAGGGTAAATTGAATCGAACACCTGCACTTGCCATTGTTGATTGCAAATCAACTTGCTCGAACTCATTACTCCCGGATCGAGTTGTATTTTGTATCCATCCTTTTAAATTGAAATTGATGCTGTTTAATAATTTACTATCCTCAATTTCTAATAAATAATCTGCGTCTAAATTAATTTCAGTGAATGCACGTTTCTCCGTTGTACCTTGGCCTCTTATTTCATTCCCAATACCTACACCAAGATTTACATCCCAGTTTTTATCTCCTCTTATACGAATAAAATTAGCACTGATCATTCTTCTGTTTGGAGTTGCACTTCCAAATGGATCTATATTATTGTATTCAGGTCTAGTGATCATTAAATTTTGCTGAAGCGCACTGTTATACAACTGTCCTTCACGCATCATATCAAAAATGCTTAGTGAACGTGGCACTAAACTTCCAACTGAATCATTCACTGCAACTTCACTAAATGCATTCGGCCTATTTGATTCGTTGAATGAAATTCTTCTAGTTTGTGCGGCTGCGCTTCTAAAGTCAGGACCGACATCTCTAAAGTTTAGTTTGACTTTCCAATTTTTTATTTCACCAGACAAACTTGCATCGACAAAGAAATCTCTAGTTTCTAAACTATCGGCTGTAAAAACTTTTCTTTCAAAAGAACGACCTGCTTCAGTTTCAAGTTTTAATAAAAAGTTGTTGATGTCAAAACTTAATATTGCACCTGCAGTCAAAACTGGATTATTATATACATCTAATGCCGCACCAGGATCTCTTGTCCCTTCCCAATCAAATGTATTTACATAATTAATTTGACCAGAGAAATTTTTGCTTTGAATTAAATCAATGTGTCCTCCCATAAATAATCGTTCGGCAGGAGCTGCAAAAGAAGGTCTCAATCTTAATGCAAAAGCATTTACATTAATTTCTTCGAGTATGTTTTTGAAAGAAAAACCAAAATCAGTTGTGAAGCCTTGTTGACGCCAAGTATTTTCATTGTCAAAAAATAAATCTTGATGAATTAACTCAGTTTGCTCTCTAAATATCTCAGGCATGTAATCATAAAATTCTTGATGATCGTTGAAAAAAGTATAAGGGGTCAATTTGTATTGAACATCTCCAAGTTGAAAACGGACTGCGTCTGCTGCAACACCTCTGATATATAAATTTCGTACATCAAAAGTTACTCCTGAATTCCAGAATCCACCATGGTCATTTCTAATTCGAACACTTCCGTGAATGAATAAATTTTTATTCGGTTGGATATTTGCTTCAAGATCAACAAGGGTGTGACCGCTATTTAACTTCTTAGCCGTTAAGCTATCAGTTGAGAAAGCTGTATTTGTGAAATTATCAAATGCAAGAATACTTCTTGCATATCCAGACAGCCAAGTTCGCTTATTTATTTCAATCTGTGCATTACAGTCTTCTGATGCTAAATTAAATAGCATAAAAAAAAGTAATCCTATTTTAAATGATAATCTATACATTAAAAAACACTTTTTAATTCAACTAATACTTCTCTCCCACTAAATCGATCTAGGTCAAAAGAACGATCTTCAAAATCGTACCATCTGTGCTGAACAATTATACTTGCATTTTTGCCAAGACCAAATTCAAAACCAGTTCCAATTCCTCTTCCGAATTGATTTCTTGGTCTTTCTGATTGCAAATCTGTTTCTGTATCATAGTTTGCTATAGTTCTTTCGTAGCCAATATAATTCATCCACAAAAAGTTTTTTGTGATTGAATAATAAATTTCACCTTCTGATACGTATTGTCTTATTAGGCTTTTTTCGCTATACCTTGGCACTATACTAAATGAAGAAGCGGCGGTATTATATCTTCCAACATAAAATAAATACAATGATTTATTTCGTATAAAAGTCTTGTATTTACCTTGAATTTCTAAGTTGTTAAAGTGCTTTTTAAAAGGATCTAAAACAGCTACGAATTCAGTATTAAAAAACAACTTATCATAAGTGTCTCTATAAATAACGTTATACCTTGAGTAGGGCCCAACATCAGATGGGAAATTCCATCTCCACAATCTTGATCTTGTTAATTGGTTAACAGGGTGGCCAAAAGAAATTGGATTTAAGTTTGGAGTAATTTCAGAACTTACACCGTAGCCTACATTCCAATTTAATTTACCGACCGATAAATCAAAATTTAAATTCAAGCCTGTTCGGTTATTTGTCATTTGACCAATTGAGGTCATTGCACTAGCAAAAGGTATTAAAACACCGGTTGATTGGGCTGTTAATTCTTGGTCTTCAAGTACTGTTTCTTCAATAGTTGTGTTCCAGAAATTAGCATTATTATTAAAAACTTCATCGCCTATTCTATAGTAATGAACTTCAAACGGTATAGGTGAGATATCTTTATTTACATTTAGTTTTACTTGAATCGCTTCTCCCCATTCTGTATCTCTTTCAAATGTATAATATCTACCTCCGCCAATTTCAGCATGTAATTCAATTCCCTTGACTATATTTTGCTTGAATTCAATCGTTGCCATATTGAAACCATATGCATCAAGAGCAAGTGAGTCAGTATATGCTTTTGAATTAAATGTATTAAGGCCGTAATACCCACCGTTATCTAAGTGATATCTAATTTTTCCTCCTGTTGAATTATTTGGAAGAGAATTTACGCCTCCATTTAATTCAGTTTTACCATGCATAAAACCAAATGACCAACTGTTACCTGGTGTTCTACCATCAATTATCAATCCTCTAAAAGCACGATTTCCCCATCTTTGATCTTGCACAATTGCACCTTCATTATAAAAGCGATTCATGCGATTTTCAGGTTGACTTTCAACGGGATCCCAAGGATTTTTTTCAAATAACATAAATCTATTGTAGCCTCTCACCGTAGAATAAGTTAAGTCGCTTATATTATACCAACTGGTTCCACCCATTCTAATTTCATAATCACCGATTGCAGTACTAAATTGACCAGTTAAATCGATTCCGAGGTTAAGACCTAATCCACCTGCTAAACGAACTCCTTGTAAAGGATTAAAAATACTTGGCCTTGATGCTTCATTAACTTGCCCGGTATACGCTTCTCCGTTTATTCCATCTAAAAATTGGAAAGAATAGATATCAAGATTAAATCCTGATCTTTTGGAGGTACGACCAGTTATGTATAAATAAAGATTTGGCAGTTGACTATCATCACCGATAAACAAATTTTTCTGAGGAGCATAAAATCCACCCACAGGATTACCGGCTAATAAATAACTCGCAGAATCCATCTGATTATAAGTGGCAAAAAAGCGATAAAAACCTCCTACCGAAATTCCTTTTACTTTGGATGGATTTG
>JAHDHT010000465.1 GCA_020631175.1 Chitinophagales bacterium | reverse complement strand
GCAATTTTTAGACGTCATCCTGCACAAAACGTTTTGCAGTCTGCTCATGTTGCCTCTATTATGACATTCGATCAGACCCTTTTAAGTGTCAAATTTATCCTGTTTTTAGAGATTAATTGGAATTCGATTGTTAATAATCTACAAATTGAGGGTTTATTAAGCTTAATTGATGAAGCTATAAACCGTAAGCAGGGCTGACAGAAAGGATTCAGTTTATAAAGAAGATTGCTTATAGCTGAATTTTATACAGGAAGTACAATGTTAAATGTAGTGCCTTTACCGACAACAGAATGTACGGAAATTTTACCACCTAAACGTTCAATGATTTTTTTACAAGTAGCTAAACCTAAGCCTGTACCTTCGTATTCATTTTTATTATGTAATCTTTTAAATGGCATGAAGATCATTTCAATATGTTCTTGGTCAATACCAATACCATTATCTGAAATAGAAATTAAATATTCGTTATTTACAAACTCAGAACTGATTTTAATTTCCGGATAACTTCCCGATTTTTCTTTTAATGGTTGATATTTAATTGCATTTGAAATAATATTTTGAAACACCTGCACCAGTTTATTAAAATTGCCACTTACGACAGGCAATCGATCTTTAATTATTATTGCTTTACTTTTTTGAATAGTGACATCTAATTGTTCTTCTGCACGATTTATCACCTCATTTAAATCGACACTTGTTTGTTCGATGGTTTCAATTTCACTTACGGTATATTTTAATAAGTCTTTTAGAAGTTGGTCTGTATTATTAGAAATTTTTTCCATGGTATTTAACATTTCTAATCCATCCTCTCCCAAAGCTATTCCATATTCTTTTTTTAACAAACCGGAATAAGCTTTCATCGTTTTTAAAGGTTCTGCCAGATCATGCGATGTCATTGCGGCAAATTGTCTTAACTCCTCATTTTTCTCATTAATCTGCTCCATCATTTGTTTTTGCTGCCGATCGTATTTTTCATTTTCATTTAAAAAGAAAACGGATAAATAATAGAGCAAGACTCCAATGATCACAAAAGACATGAACTTAATCTGATACATCGATTTAACAACAACCAAAGGCTCAATTAAATCAGACAGAAAAAAAGAGATGGAGAAAAAGAGAATGCTGACTAATACAATTATAATTCTGCTTAGCTTGTTCTTAAAAAAAATACCAGCGAGAAAAGGGTAGCAAACAAATGAAAAGTTTGTTCCGCTCTCTGGTCCGATTACAAGATACCAGCCTAAGGTTATAGACATCATCCCAATAAATAGAAGCCACTTTGCCTCCATATAGAGACGAGATTTCTGCATGAAGATTATGGTAAGTGGTAAAAGGCATGTTAGTCCTAATATGAGTAAAGTGTAAGGAGACCACAAAACCTGATTCGGAATCAGAAATGACAACACATTTACAATAATCAATATAAGCGAGAATTGATTAAGCAATCTTATTTCCCTGATAAGATCGGGAGGGGTGTCATTATATACACCTATGTGGATGAGCCTGTTCCACAGTTTAATCATAGTTGGTTTACTCTTTTATGTAGCATTAGTTACACATCTTCACATAATTAAAGATGTGTAATATGTAAACCGTGGTTGCTTAGCGTATAAAAAATT
>JAHDHT010000131.1 GCA_020631175.1 Chitinophagales bacterium | reverse complement strand
TTGAAGGTGAATTTTGTCCGGGTTGTCAATGTGATTCTGCCGGTGGTTTAAGTATTACCGTTGGTGCAGGCATTGGTGGTGGCTCAGGCGGAAGCTCCGGAAGCTCTGGTGGTTCCGGTGGCAGTGGTGGCAGTGGTGGTTCTGGTGGTTCCGGTGGCAATGGTGGAAGTTCTGGTGGATCTGATGATTATTACGATTATTACGATTACTATGATTACTATGACTATAATAATGATTCAGATAGCTTTTATGATAATGTTGGAAATGGTCTAAATGATGATTTTACTAATAATCTTAATGGATTGAACGGTCCGGGTGGAGGCCTTGTTACAGGTGGCGGATGGAATATACCCGGCAATGAAAATGAGACTATTGAAATTATTCAGATTCCGGCAGACATTTTAAATGATCCATTAGTACCTCAGGAAGATGGTAACGGAACAATTGATCAGATTGCACTTGATGAATTAAATAATCCATATACAATATATTCAGATGAAATATCGGTAACTACAGAAAGTGATGATCTACCAGAAGATGATGCGGAAGGAGGAATTGATTGGAGTAATACCAGAACTATTGAGATTGATTTCAATATCTATCCAAATCCATGTACAAATATCCTAAACATAAAGGGTTGGAATGATGAAATGAATCTGAACATCTATGGTATAAATGGATCATTGTTAAAAGTAGCCAACAGCCCGCAAATTGAAGTGTCAGATTTAGCAAAAGGAATGTATATATTAGAAGTAATACAAAATGATAAATTATTGAAACGATTAAAATTCAATAAAATATAGTTTTCAGATTTGATTTTAGTTCAATTAAAACCCGGACATTCGTTCGGGTTTTTTATTTTTGAACTATGTTAAAGTATATATTAATCATTTTACTGATGGTACTGCTCGTTGTTTTCTTTTTAAGAAGAAGACAAATTTCACTTAAAGAGCTTGAACAAGATACGATCGAAAGTAATTTGGAAGATTCAAATCAGGTAAGGGCAGATTCTGAAAATAAGATTAGTTAATAACTCCATCTTGTTCTAAGATAGAAGCCACTCAGCTGGTGTTCAGGCTTTTCTTCTCCGGCAAGAAATATTTGTGCGATAAAGTTGATATCCCAGGTTTCTGTAATGCTTAAACTTACAACCGGAGATAATATTAAAAGATTTGCTTCAGGTGAATAAATAAATGAAGCATTTGAATTCGTTAATGGATTTATCGTAAAGCCTCCGGTCAATAAAATACTATGCTGAAAAGGAAAAATATTTTTAGCATTGATATCACTTGTATTCAAACCAAGCAGTAAAAGCGGATTAAATTCTTTTAAACCATTATTATTAAACAGGTAGGCACTTTGAAAAAATATATTCCCGGGAAGAACATTATCATAACTAATTAAAAAATTCAAATGAGGGTCTGCAATAGCTGTTGCTCCCGTTGGGGCAAAATACATTAACTCCCCTTTTATACCTCCATTTTTAATATTCCCGGCCCAACCTAAGCCTAATGCAATTTCTGTTTCATAATATCCAGCGATTAACTGAATATCATATTGCCATTTATTAAAGTTATACTTTATTGCTGCAATACTATTTTCAAATGAAGTATCGGGACTAAATGCAAATTCAATTCCTGAACTGTAGTTAATATCATAAGACACTTTTAAAGCATCTGTTCCGGGTCGTTCTTCGTAATCAAAATCTAATAAATTATAAACATTAAATAAATCATTTGGATTCCATGCAATTGCCATTCCCCAATTTATTCGTTGTCTACCAATCCTGATTTGCCATTTGTTTTTTTGCCATTCTACCCATGCCCTGTCAATTTGGCTATTAAACAAAATGGCAGATTCATCGATTATATTCCAGTTTAAATCAACAAGTCCATTATCTAAACCGATTGTAGTAGAAAAAAATGGATTTGACTTAATCGTTTCACCTGTGAAGATCCGGTTTCTGAATTCAATAGCAGCCGTTATTGACTTGGAAGGATAATACTTTACATTTAATCGATGATGAATTAGATTATCAGAAATTACGTTTATGTTAGAATCACCGAATAAGGTAAACTGTTGTAAGTTTTTAACATAGCCTCTAACCTTCACTTTCTTTTGCGCGGAAAGTTCTTGTACAAAGAAAACAGAAAACAATAGTATTATTAAAAAACTATTTCGCATTGCTGATATCTGTGCTGATTAAGCCGTCTTCAAGCGTTACAACACGTCTTGCTCTTTTTACTACTCTTGCATCATGAGTAGAAAATAAAAATGTAATTTTTTCATCTCTGTTTAATTGTTCCATTATATCCAACAGATTTTCAGCAGATGCCGAATCAAGATTTGCGGTTGGTTCATCGGCTAAAACAAATGCCGGCTTCGAAGCTAATGCTCTCGCAACAGCAACACGCTGTTGTTGACCTCCACTCATTTCCACCGGGCGTCT
This sequence comes from Chitinophagales bacterium, assembly GCA_020631175.1. Classification (GTDB taxonomy): domain Bacteria; phylum Bacteroidota; class Bacteroidia; order Chitinophagales; family JAHDHT01; genus JAHDHT01. The sequence goes on along the minus strand of JAHDHT010000131.1, from coordinate 7,797 downwards.
ATCTACCTCAGCATGTAAACCCACTGCTTTCAATAGATTCATTGCTCTCTCTTCTCTTGCTTGTTTCGAACTATTTTGAAGAAGCATAATGAACTCAACATTTTCTTTTGCTGTTAAAACTGGAATTAAATTATATGCTTGGAAAACAAAGCCAATTTTTCTTAACCGAAATTCAATTAATTCGTTTTCGGATAGATTCGAAATGTCTGTCCCGTCAATTTTTATTTTACCTGCTGAAGGAGAATCTAATCCACCGATTAAATTTAATAAAGTACTTTTTCCGGATCCTGATGGACCAACTATTGCAGAAAATTCACCTTCATTAATCGTAAGATCTATTCCTCTTAAAGCATGAACAGCAACTTTAGTAGGATTATAAATTTTTTCTAATCCGCTAATTTCAATAATCGGTTTCACTTTCCTGTTGTATTTGTTCGTTTAAAAATTTCCAGTCCGGATTTTTTTCATTTACAAAAATTCGCTTGTCTTCCTTTTTTAATGCTTTTAATTCTTCTTCGCGATTAAAAGCATCATTTACAAAACGAAACTCCTCGAAATACAACAAATTATAACAAGAAAATCTTGATGCAAAAGTCTTCCTTCCACCCCTGTTTTTGTAGAGGTCAGAAAGCTTTTTTGCCAGATTATTAGTCGTACCAATATTCAGTACTTCCTTAGAGGGATTGGTCGTTATAAAAACGAAATATTTAATTTCAACCTGATCCATAGTTACATATATGTTATATTCTCAATTTTGTTTCAAATTTCCCACATTATAATTTACGAATCGCCTCCGCAGGATTATGACGAATCGCCTTCACAGCCGGATATATCGCACTGATGATCGCTGCAAAAATGACCAATAAAATTATTTTCGGGTAGTAATCGTAAGATAAAAGTGGATAAACCACCGCTTCTACTCCGACATTATTAAATCCTTCCGCATAATCTGAAAAGTCAATCCCGGTCTTACTTAAGATAGAAACGGTAAGCCATGCTAAAAACAAACCTACCGGTAAAGCAGTAAGCATTAACATAACCGTCTCCAACATAATCATTGAAAAAACTTTGGTTTTATTCATACCCACGGCCATCAACATTCCAAATTCTTTTACCCGTTCTAAAACAGACATCAACATGGTATTAATTATTCCGAAACTCAATGCCAGCATAATTATACCCAACAACAACATATTCGCTCTTTCTGAAACAGTATTTGCATATTCAAGACCAGGAAACAATTGTTTCCAGCTTTCAACTTTTACACCTGGAAATTGCTCTGCCCAGTTATCTGTTATAGCATCAATATTCGAATCGTCTTTAAGGTATACAGCAAGTTCATGACTAATAGCTTCACCCGATAATAAATTGTTTAATTCATTTTGCGGAACATAAACACTCAATACATCATTTCTCGAATCATTCGTCTGATAAATACCTTTAACTTTAAATAATTCCTGAACTACTTCATTGTCAGCATTAATAAACTTAACAACAACTCTCTTTTTTACACCAACACCTAAGTCTTCAGCTAATGCTTTACCTAATAGAATCGGTTTTATTTTAGATTTACTTTCATCTTCAAGATAATTTCCATCCGTCATAAAGGTATTTAATGCAGTTACATTTGCTTCATCAGAAGGCTTCACTCCTTTTACCATAACCGGTTTTGTAGAACGAGCCGATTGAATCATCCCTGATACAATCGTTCTATTGCTGATACCTTTAACGTTTGGATCTTTTCGGATGGATGCAACAATGGATTCCGAATTATCTATTGTCTTATCCACTTCATTATTTTCCCGAAATTCTGGATGATGAAATTGAATATGCGATAGTTGATTATCGATGATATTTGTGAGTCGCTGATGATTTAACCCATTGGAAATTGAGATAGCAAAAATACCTGCCCACAAGCCAAGCGCAATTGAAAAAAGTAATATGATACTTCTCAATTTATTTCTCCATATGTTTCGCCAAGCAACTACCGGTATCATCCTCTTAATGCATTTATAAGGTCCAAGGTTTTAATTTTCCAAACCGGATACAATGTAACCAGCACTGCAATTATAAAAACAAGTATGGCCTGAGAATAAAATATTTCAGGATTCAGTGAAAAATTTAAAACCGGTTCAATATTATACTGCTCACTTAAATCGCTTAAGTCTTCTCCTAAGTGAATCGGATTAAAATAGAAATAAACCAATACTGGAACTCCAATTATACAGCCGGCGATTACACCTAAAAAATTTATAAATAAAGCTTCCAGAAAAACAACAATCATTAATTTCAATCGCTTCATTCCAATGGAAATTAAAACTGCAAACTCATAAAGTCGTTCTGTTGTCATCATTAAAATAGTTCCAAAAATTCCAAAGCTAATTATGATATATAAAATTGAGAGAAAAATCATTCCTCCCTTGTTATCTGCTTCAATTAACTGCACCAATTCAGGAATCATTTCATTCCATCCCAACACTTCATATTCTTCACCCAAAGAAGATTTTAAATCCATTACAGTTTGATCCAGTTTACGAATATTACTCATAATTGGAACAATGGAGGTCAATCGTTCTTCCGCAGCATACATATACTGAGCCGTTTCAATTGGAAGGAAAACCATATTACCATTTAAATCAGGTGACCCAAATCTCATCGTTCCAATAACGGGGTACTTACCGGATGCACTTGTAGCTCTAAAACCCTGACTCAATAATACAAGAGTATCTCCTACTCCCAATTTTAAAAATTTCGCCAGGCCTTCCGATATAATTACCGATTGTTCATTATTAGATGAAAAGTATTTACCGGTTTGCATTTTGTTTTCAACATCAACAATATACTTTTCTTTCTCAATGTCGATGCCTGTAACAATTGATCCTTTGGTAACATCTTCTGAAGCCGCTAATGCCCCCGTCTCCAATCTGGGAACCAGATCGATTACGTTTGGATGCGCTAATATTTTTTCTCTTACAGAAGGTTCATCCAACAAAGCAAGATCTAAGGATTTCTCTTCCCAGAATCCTTTAGCATTTACTTTCGCATATCCGGTATAAAAACCTACTACGTTTTTTATCATATTACCATATGCTCCATATTGCATAGAACGCATAGTTAGAGCAAGTAATACGGCTAAGGCAACAGCAGCGATTGTAATAAAGGTTCTTCCTCTGTTTCTGAAAATGTTACGAAGTGCGAGCCTGACGAATGTTAGCATGAAGTATTATTCTCTGATTCTTTTCATAGTTTGTACTGAAAAGAATTCATCTTCAATAGGCTCATCGAACTGCATATCGATATATTCAATGATCGTTTTACTTTCCGGATCTTCTTCAGGAGTAATTGTCATTTTACTAGGCAATAGTTTGCCATCCATTTCTTTTATATCCGACATTACCATTCTATTTACCAAATCTTCATCTTCATCATAAAACTCCAGACGCATTTGAAGGAAGTCTTCTTTTGTAATCCACGTCTTCAACATCCCCCACAAGACAGGTGCATCCTCTTTTGGCACTAACTCAATTACATAACACATCCTTCCATCAATTTCTTCCTCCCCGACTATTTCCTGATCATAGTCTTCTATAACAGATGAATTTCGCACCAAATCATCATTTGTAAAATCGCTACCCATCCAGCTTTGCATCATCATTGCCGGTGGCATTTTTACAACTCTTTCGATATTAGGTACATAATTCCAGATTTCTTTGTCTCTCTTGAGAAAAGTAGTGCCCTCATCTCTTGCCGGACTTTTAATTAAAATCAAAGACAGATCTTCGCCTTTGTTCCACGCCTTCATCACCATTTCCCGAGACCATTTAGGCCGTTCAATGATCATTTTCATTTCTACGATATTACTGCTACCACGCAGTACATCTTCTGATTTCTGAATAATTTCGGCTGCTGTTTGAGCGCTGAGTGCGCTTCCGGACAGAATGAGGAGCAAGCTTATTAGTAATGACTTCACTAAATATGTATTTAAATTTTTAAACAACAGTAAAATTGTAATGGTTCAATTATAATCGAATAGTTTTACTAAAGTTTATATATCTAATCAGATGGCTATCAATAGAATTATTTAAAGTTCAAAATGTCTTTTAAATCCTTATTTTAACGGCTTCATGGAACAATTCCGGCAGACGGTATTTCAGCTAAATAATCAGGAAGATTTGCCCTCTTTAGAGGTATTAAATCAATCTATCTCAGCTACTAAAGCTTTTTTGCAAAGGCAGGGAGGATTTAACTCTGCTTCCTGGGAAGAAACCTTGGTTACCGGGTTAAATCAGCTCATTGGAACACACGCACATAATTTTGCTCTGTTTCATTTTATCAATGAACTTTTTCTATTCATTGAAAGCAAACCTCAGTATACAGTCACTTCGACCGAAGCATTAGAATTTGTTCGTATATATGAAAATCACTGGAAAAAAGCGGCCGATACCTTGATTGAAAATGCAATAGCAGGTCTTAATTTTCATAACAAAACCATACTTGTTCATAGCAGCAGTGAACTTGTGCTACGCTTTCTGAAAGTTGCTTCTTTAAATGAACAAAGACCTATTGTTTATCAAACATTAAGCAGACCGTCGGCAGAAGGAAAAGAACAAGCGAAATTATTAGCATCGATGGGCTACACCGTAAATTTCATAGATGAGATATCTGCTGGTCGCTTCGTTCATTTTATTGATTTTGCCTTGCTATCTGCAGACGCTATTCTAACTGATCAATATATTGCCAAGGCCGGGTCTATGCTTATCGCACTGGCCTGCAACCGTTTGATGAAACCGGTTTATTTACTGGCTGATTCAAGAAGATTTTTAAATGAACAATTATGCGATCCGGCATTGATAAAAGCTTTAACTAAAGAATCTCCAAAAAATTCTGATCAATTATGGACCTTCCCTCCTCGAGGTATTAAACTCCTTAACTATCATTATGATGCTACCCCCAATGATGTTCTGATACGTTTCATTACAGAAAGTGGTTTATTCAAACCTGAACAGGTTTTTGATCATTATCAACAATCTTCCATCAGTCGCTTGTTTCACTTTTACTCAAAACCTAATCTATAATTTTTCTTGCAAGGTGAAACACTTCTAACCAGGCATCCCATTTTAGACGTTTGGTTTGCGTATTGTATTTGGATGGATGATAGGATGCAATCAATTGCACATTAGCGTGATCAAATATATTTAAATGTGCGAATGGAAAATTTTTAATTTTAAAAATCTTACAATAATTTTTATGCGCTACTCCACCCAAACAAATGATTACTTTCTTTCGATTTAATAAATCAAGATATGCAGTAAGGAAGGAAGAGCAATTGTTTATCTCCTCACTTTTTAATTTATTTTGTGGAGGAGCGCAATGCGCCGTTGAGCAGATAAATGCATTCACCAGATGAAGACCGTCATTACTGTGATCACTGTTGGATTGATTTGCAAAACCTGTTTCATACATTGCTTTAAACAGCCAATCGCCACTACTATCTCCGGTAAACATTCTACCCGTTCGATTCGCGCCATGCATACCGGGTGCTAAGCCAATTATAATTAATTCTGCATTTTGATCACCAAAACCGGGTACAGGTCTGGCCCAATATATATCATTCTGATAACGCTTAACTTTTTCAGTTGAAACTGACTTGCAATGATTAATTAAGCGTTTACATTTATGACAGTTAATAATATCTTCCTCAAGCGTCGCAAAATTTTTCATAGGCTCAATCATGTGCTTAAATTAAAAAAGTCCGGCCAATAATTTCGGACCGGACTTTTGGAAGACGATTTTATATCGTGCTATATTTTAACAGTAAGCTTCAAAAGCAGCTTTTAAATTTTCTGCTATAGCTTCTGCTGAATTTCCTTCGATGTGATGTCTTTCAATGAAATGAACCAGTTCACCATCCTTCCATAAACCCATTGAAGGCGATGATGGAGGAAATGGAACAGCGAGTTCACGAATTCTATTTACCGCTTCAGTATCTACTCCTGCAAATGCTGTTACACAGTTTGCCGGTTTCTTTTCACCTTGAATTGCTAGTTTTGCTGCAGGTCTTGCATTTGCTGCTGCACATCCACAAATAGAATTAATGACAATGAAAGTTGTTCCTTCAGCTTTAATCGCATTATCTACATCTTCTGCACTTAAAACTTCGTTGAAACCGAATTCTGTTAAATCCTGTTTTCTTGGAATTACATGTTCTAATGGATACATATCTTATATTTAATTTGTTAATTGTTTATTTATATTTTCAATCACTTTTTCCCGAAATAGTTCCTCAGGACTTAATAAGTCGGCTAAGGTAATCTGGGTGACTACACGGTCAACAGAAAGCTGAATAACTTTCCATAAAGATCGTACTGTGCAGTCAACCGAATTATTACACAACTGTCCTAATCCCTTAAAACTATCACAAAACTGCTCATCGTATAAATTGCCCCCTAAGGCTTTTAAAACATCAGAAATTACAATTTCAGTTGGAAGCATCGAGAGTTTATATCCACCACTGTTACCTCTTGTACTTTGTACAAATCCTGCCATTCTTAAAATTCTGGCAATCTTAGCTGCATTGGCTTTACTCATATTCTCTAATTGACTTATATCGTTAATAGTAAGTCCTTCCTCAGAAGTTTCTTTAGCGATTCTGAGTAATATTCTTAGTCCGTATTCTTCCTGAGCACTAATTTTCATAACTAAAAGAATCCTAATTCAAGTTTTGCCTCTTCACTCATCATTTCCTTATCCCATGGCGGATCAAATGTCATCTCAACCTCTACCTCTCCAGTTTCCTCAATCTCTGCAACTTTGTTTTTCACATCAATTGGTAATGTATCAGCAACCGGGCAGTTAGGTGCCGTTACTGTCATTTTTATATACACATTATTTAAGGGTGGATAAATTTGAACTTCATATATTAATCCAAGTTCATAAATATTTACAGGAATTTCAGGATCGAAAACTTCTTTTAATTTTCCGATAACCATCATTTCAATCTGAGCCGGAGATTTTATTTCTTTCTTTGTTTCCATTAAGATGCTTCTGTTTTAGTTTTAAATGCTAAAGCATATAATTTCATTTGTTTTATCATAGCAGATAAGCCATTGCTTCGCTGGCTACTTAAATGTGATCTCAAATTAATTTTATCTATAAAATATAAATCAGCATTTAATACTTCATCTATTTTTTGAAGATCTAAAACTTTAACCAACAGGGCAATTATACCTTTTGTGATAACGGTATTACTATCGGCTATAAAGTTTATCCTCCCATCTTTTTCTTCTGCATGTAGCCAGACCGTACTTTGACATCCTTTAACAACATTTTGTTCAATTTTAAGATGCTCCGGCATTGCTGGCATCTCTTTTCCAATATCAATAATATATTCATATTGACTTAACTGATCATCGAATAATCCGAAATCTTCAATCAGCTCATTCTGTATGTTATTAATTTCAGTCATTAGGAAAGCATCATTTTAGCTTTTTTCAAAGCTTCAACAAATACATCAATTTCTTCTAAAGTGTTGTAAACAGCAAAAGATGCCCTTGCAGTTCCATCAACATTCATACTATTCATTAGTGGTTGACAACAATGGTGACCGGTACGAATTGCAATTCCCATTTTATCCAATAATACACCAATGTCGTAAGAATGAATTCCATCCATTAAAAAAGATAAAACAGCTGCTTTATTCGAATGATCTCCAACTATTTTAAGCCCGTTAATTTCTTTCACTTTTTGAGTAGCATATTGCAACAGTTCATTTTCATAAGCTGCAATCGCATTTATATC
>JAHDHT010000130.1:6071-10281 GCA_020631175.1 Chitinophagales bacterium | reverse complement strand
TGCCATTTCATTATATTACATTTCCTGCGAACATTTACGCTATTGATTAGCATTCCCCAACTGTAAATTTTCTAAGGGTTGAGACTCCCGAATCCCCGCAAATTTGGGTAATCGTTTTAGTAGAAGAAGAAAAACCGGTTGTTATGATGAACATAAACAGGATAGTATCACTATGCGCATTCTTGTTATTATGCATAAGCCAAAGTATTACAGTTAATGCCCAATCAAACTGTGCAAATGCAGTAACAATAAATAGTATTCCCTTTTCCGCTTCAGGTTCAACGTGTGGAAACGGAAATAACTATGATAGTGGGGATGCTTGTGGCTCTACCTATATGAACGGAGATGATTATCTATTTCAGTTCACACCAACTACATCAGATGATTACTCCATTTCCGGATCTGCAGGTCTATTTGATTTGTTTCCGGCAATGTTTGTATTTGACGGATGTCCAGATGCACCCGGGACAACCTGTATTGTTCAAAACGAAGGATTAACAGCTAATAACTGTGATAATGTTTCCTTAGATGCCGGAACGACTTATTATATAATGTTTGATTCTGATCCTTTACTTCTTGGATTAGGTACACAGTGCTTTTCATTTGACTTAGATGTTGATTTAGCCTCGGGCGGTTCGACAGTTGCTAATGATGATTGTGTTAATGCATCACAATTAGCCGGACTAGGCACCAACTATGGGGCAACTGATTGTAATGAACCGGATAGCTGGACACCCGGCACTTGTACTCCAGGGTCATGGTCTTCGAATGAAAATGGAGTTTGGTATGAGTTTAATAACCCAATGCAGCAAACAGTGGAAATCACCGTTTTAAATATTGTTTGTGAAGGAACGCAGGGTGGAAATTTACAAATTGGTATCTGGACTAATTCAGGCTCATGTGATTTAGGTTCAGAAACATTTATTACCTGTGCGGCAGTAACAGGTAATTATACGATAACCATGAATAATCTGCCTCCGGGCGATTATTATCTTTTTGCGGATGGAAATGCCGGTGAGCAATGTACCTGGGAATTCGAATCAGATGAAGTTATTGATCCACCTCCACCTCCTGTATGTGGTGGAGACTGTAATGGAAATCCACCTCCCACCAATGATGATTGTTTTAACTCTATCTCTTTAGGAACACTAGCTGATCCGGGTACTTGTGGATCAGGAGTGTTAAACGGATCTCAAACAACAGTTAATGGTTCAAATATTTGTGCAACAGCTGAAATTCCATATATATCAGTATTGGATTGTGATGGTGCAAATGATCAGGCATCTCCTGCCGCAGATGTCTGGTATTCCTTTACACCAACATCCCCTCAGTTAGATTTAACGGTTACTTCAGCTTTATTACAACAAATTAATGTATCCGTTTATGAAACCGGACCTACAGGATGTGATGATTTAACTCCCAGAGATTGTGATCAGGGTGTTGGAAGTGCAAGTCTTATAATAGACGCTCTTACAGTAGGTCAAACATATTATATTCAGGTTTCCGGTGTAGATGAAGATGATCAATGTGATTTTACTTTATCGGTTGGAAATAATTTAGATTGTAACGATTGTGTTTTAGAAGCAAACCTTGTTGTAAACCCGCCACCGGATAATGGATGTTTCGAATGTGGTCAGACAGTGGAATTTTGCTACAACGTAACAGAGTTCAATCAGGCAGCAGTAAACTGGCTGCATGGAGTAGCACCTGATTTCGGATCAGGATGGAATACTTCAACTTTAGCTCCGGTTAACCAACCTGCCACTTGTAGCTCGGCTGGTGTTTGGTTATGGGGCTTAACAATTGGTTCTGGTGGTCAGGGTGGAACCGGATGGTTTTTCGATGGACCTATAGGAGGGCCTCAGGACGGAGATCCCGGAAACAATTATGGCGATGATAACCCCGGTAATTCATGTGATTGGGAATTCTGCTGGTCAATTCAAACAAATGATGGTGCAGGTTGTGTAGATGGAGGAGATTTAAGTATGACCATAGAAACGTATGGTGATTCTGAAAGTGGTTCCTGGGGTTCTTTAGGATGTGTGAACGATCCGGTATATACATTTGCTGCTCAACTATGTGATTGTACGGAACCTGTTGTATCCGCCTCCGGTGCAACAACAATATGTTCTGATAATGCAGCATCAATAGATTTAACCAGTTCGATAAACCCCGATGCATCTCCAACAGTAAGCTATGAATGGTTTGCAGACGGTGTGAGTACCGGTCAAACAGGAACAACCCTGCAGGTAAACCCTGGTCAAACAACAACTTATGATGTAATGGTCAGTAATGATTGCGGAACTGATATGGCAACCGTTACTATTACTGTTGATCAGGTTCCGGACCCAACATTTAGTTTAGATATTGGTCCCTATTGCGCCAATCAAGGAACGGTAAGCCTAACGGCTCCTAACGGTGGGGGAACTTGGTCTGGAAACGGAGTCTCAGGTTCATCTTTTAATCCGGGAGCAATAGCAGCAGGCGATTACGGCAACCCTATCACAATAACATATACTACAACACAAGGAAATTGTACATCTTCATTTGATCAAATAGTAGTAGTTATACCGCCTGCAGATGCAAGCTGGACAGTGCCTACAGGAGTATGTGACAACAGTACAGGTTTAATTTCATTAAGTCCGGATGTTACAACCGGCGGAACATGGTCGGGAACAGGTGTAACAGATAATGGTGATGGTACAGGTAGTGTTGACCCCGCTTTACTTTCAGGAGGTTCAACAACGGTAACCTATACCGTTGGTCAGGCACCTTGTGATGATGTAATTACTCAAACAATAACCCTGCAACCGCCTACTCCGTCCACTGAATCAGGAACAATTTGTCCGGGAGGCACATTTGTTTCGGCTATAACAGGAACATCCTATACAGCATCCGGCTCAGAAACAATAACTGATGCCAATGGATGTGAAACTACTCATACAGTAACTTTAACTGATTTTACACCACAAGATGCATCCGAGTCTGCTACATTATGTACAGGAGATAGTTACACCTCAACAACCACAGGAACTGTTTATACTTCATCAGGCACAGAGACCTTTACAGATGCTAATGGGTGTGACGCTACCCTCACCGTTACGATCACAGATCAACCACCATTAGATGTATCAGAATCTGCCACATTATGTTCAGGAGATAGCTATACAGCAATTGCTACCGGAACTGCTTATACTTCATCCGGTTCAGAAACATTTACGGATGCAAATGGTTGTACAGCAACTCTCACCGTTACGATCACAGATCAACCGCCATTAGATGTTTCAGAGTCTGCAACATTATGTACTGGCGATAGCTATACAGCAATTGCCACCGGAACAGTTTACACGTCTTCTGGTTCAGAGACCTTTACAGATGCTAATGGTTGTAACGCTACGCTGACCGTTACAATTACAGATCAGCCACCTTTAGATGTAACTGAAACACCAACCGTATGTACGGGTGATGATTATGTTTCTCCAACCACTGGAACAACCTATACAGCAACAGGTACAGAAAATTTTACGGATGCAAATGGATGTACAGCAAGTCTTTTTGTCATATTTATTGATCAACCACCTTTAGATGTTAGTGAATCAGCATCCTTATGTAATGGCGATACTTATACTTCTCCAACTACCGGAACGGCTTACACGACATCCGGTACAGAGACTTTCACAGATGCTAATGGATGTGATGCTACCCTTACCGTTACGATTACTCCCCAGCCACCGCAAGATGTTTCAGAATCTGCTACACTATGTAACGGTGATACTTACACTTCTCCGACCACCGGAACGGCATACACGACATCCGGTACAGAGACTTTCACAGATGCTAATGGATGTGACGCTATGCTGACCGTTACGATTACTCCCCAGCCACCGCAAGATGTTTCAGAATCTGCTACACTTTGTAATGGAGATACATATACTTCTCCAACAACGGGAACAACCTATACAACATCAGGAACCGAAACGTTCACAGATTCCAATGGATGTGACGCTACGCTGACCGTTACGATTACTCCACAGCCTCCACAAGATGTATCAGAGTCAGCGACACTGTGTACTGGAGATACTTATACTTCTCCAACAACCGGAACAGCTTATACGACATCCGGCACAGAGACTTTTACAGATTCCAATGGATGTGACGCTACGCTGACCGTTACGATTACTCCCCAGCCACCTCAGGATGTGTCAGAGTC
>JAHDHT010000130.1:0-5971 GCA_020631175.1 Chitinophagales bacterium | reverse complement strand
TATAATGAAACAAATGCCGTAGGTACTGAGATTTTACAAGATGCGAATGGATGTGACTATACCGTGAGCGTTAACCTTCAATTTAGTACACCTGATCCGGACATTAATGAATCGTATACAGGTTGTGAAGGGGATGGATATTCTTATACTTCTCCTTCCGGAACAGTTTATAACGAATCAAATCCATCCGGAACAGAAACTTTACAAGATAACAATGGATGTGATTATGATGTAAACGTAAATCTTACATTCAACCAAGAAGAAACTCAAGATGATATTCAAACACATTGTGGTGGTTCAGGATTTAGTGTAAGCTATGGAGCAGATACTTATAATGAATCTAACCCTTCAGGATCAACCACGATTCCGGGAGGAGCTGCTAATGGCTGTGATTTGGTGATTAATGTAAACTTGACTTTTACTCCTCCACCTTCAGATATTACAGAAACATATACCGGTTGTGAAGGAGATGGATATACTTATACCTCACCGTCCGGTACCGTCTATGGAGAATCAAATCCATCCGGAACAGAAACACTACAAGATGCAAATGGATGTGATTACGAAGTAGATGTTAATCTAAATTTTGCACCCGAAGAAACACAACAAATTACCGGTGACTACTGTAGTGAAGATAATTTTTCTGTCACCTATGGTTCTGATACATATGATATTAATAATCCATCAGGAACAACAACAATTGCCGGCGGCGCTGCAAATGGATGTGATTTAATTTATGAAGTTGATCTGAGTTTTGTTTTAACTCCTGATTTAAGTGCATCCCCTGTTCAGGAATGTGATCAGTTTGATTTAAGTACTCTTTCTGTTAATGATGCCAACAATACAAGTGGAACAATTACTTATTGGGATGGAGACCCGAATGCGGGAGGCTCTCAATTAGGAATTACTACTGTAACAACAACAGGAACTTATTGGGTTCAAAGCACTGCAGGTACACCACCAAATATTTGCTCTTCTGCGATACCTGTAACGGTAGACATAACGGAAGAACCTGACGCAACAGCAAGCAATACTGGCCCTTACTGTGAAGGCGATGCGATAACTGTCGAAGGAAGTACAACAGCAAGCGGTACAGGAATTACATATGAATGGACAGCCGGTAACGGTGGCTCTATTGGCTCCGGCGATGATACAGCGAACCCATCTGTAAACGGAAGTGGGACATATACTCTAATAGTTAGTCAGAACGGATGTGAAAGTGATCCTGTTTCAACAGAAGTTGTAGTGGATACACCTCCTGAAGCAGGTACCGGAAACAATGCAGTACTTTGTGAAAATGATGGAGCAATAAATCTTGAAGACCAGTTAAGTGGTACCTTTGATACAGGTGGTTCATGGTCTGGTCCGGATGGCCCTTCTACAGGATCCTTCGATCCTTCAAGTGGCTCAGCGGGAACCTATACCTATACCGTTAGTGGCTCGGGTGCTTGCCCGGATGATGATACATCATTTGACATAGAAGTAAATGACGCACCACAAGTAAGTGCAATTCTTGCAGATTGTGGGACTTCAAATACTGAATTCATAGTAACATTTGAAATAAGTGGTGGAGATGCCGGAAGTATAAGTATCAGCCCTCTTGATGGAACGTACGATTCGAATACAGGCATTTTTACCAGTGATCCAATTTCAAGCGGTTCATCCTATAACTTTACCGTTACTGATGCCAATGATTGTGATCCTGTAACAATAAGCGGTTCTTCTGATTGCTCATGTATAACTGCAGCAGGTGAAATGGATACGCAGGAATTAAGCGAATGTGGTGATGCTGCAACTATTACTGCAACTTACGATTCAAGTAATCAGAGTCTTGACGGATATGACGATGTAGTCATTTTTGTTTTACATGACAGTCCTTCCAATACACTTGGAAACATAATTGCAACTTCAACAACAGATCCACCTGAATTCGGATTTGATGCTTCAATGGATTATGGTACTACATATTATGTAAGTGCTATAGTCGGAAATAGTGATGGATCAGGAGGCGTAGATCTTACGGATGGATGTACACAAATTACCCCGGGTCAACCAATTGTTTTCTATGAAGAACCAACTGCAATAATAAGCGGTGGCGGTAATATTTGTGCGGATGGAAGTAATGATGCAACAATAGAAATAGCTTTTACTGGAAACGGTCCGTGGACAATAATATACAGCGACGGAAATACAACAACTGATATCGATAATATTGTAGATAATCCATATTCATTTACAGTAAGTGCTGATGGAAATTATACAATCAGTGTAGTAACTGATCAGAATTGTCTCGGTACAGGAAGTGGATCTGCAGATGTAATTGAAGTACCATTACCGGATGTGAATGCCGGTACAGATTTAATATTATCATGTTCATCAACAGAATTAACATTAACAGGCTCTAGTTCTTCTACTGGCAACTTATCTTATGAATGGACAAGTGCTGATGGAAATATTGTTTCAGGAGAAACAACTCTTAGTCCGACCGTTGATCAGTCTGGAACGTATACCTTAACGATTACAGATGATGATAATGGCTGTGTGTTCAGTGATGAAATGGAAGTTACACAGGATGCAAGTTTACCAGATGTTGAAGCCGGAACAGATCAAACAATTGATTGCTCTGCAACTGAGGTAACACTTTCCGGTTCAAGTTCATCAACCGGAAATCTAACATATGAATGGACAACTACGGATGGAAATATCACGGGAGGCGCAACAACTCTTAGTCCGACCGTTGATCAATCAGGAACATATACCTTAACAATTACCAATGAAGATAATGGTTGTGAGTCAAGTGATTTTGTTAGTGTAAATGCAAGTACGGATCTGCCGGATGTAGATGCAGGAAATGATGAAATTATAACTTGTGTTACTACTGAAATTACCCTGAATGGCGCAACGACTTCAACAGGTAATTTAGAATATGAATGGACGACAACTGATGGTAACATCACCGGAGACCCTTCAACCCTTAATCCAACCGTTGATCAGTCCGGAGTTTATGTTTTAACCATTACAAATTTAGATAATGGTTGTGAAAACTCCTCCCAGATCAGCATTACCGAAGATAACGATATTCCAACTGTAGATGCAGGGCTTGATGCTGAAATAACTTGTATTAGTACTTCTGTTACGCTAGATGGAAGCACAGATGCCATAGGTAATATTACTATTCAGTGGAGTACTACTGATGGTGCGATTGTTTCCGGTAGTAATACCTTAACACCAACAGTAAACGCAGAAGGAACCTATACCTTAACCGTTACCAATGATGATACAGGATGTGAAAACACCTCTTCAGTTTCAATAACAGCTAATGGAGATTTTCCGGATGTAGATGCCGGGCAAGCTGCTACTATTACTTGCCAGGATACAGAACTTACCTTAAATGGTTCAACCACTTCAAGTGGTAATCTTACTATAGAATGGACAACAACTGATGGTAATATCACAGGAGATCCTTCTATTTTAACCCCAACAATAAATGCACCCGGTACTTATACTTTAACGATTACAGACGAAGACAATGGCTGTGAAAGTAATGCACAAGTGGTTATTTCCGGTGATAGTAATTTACCGGATGTAAATGCCGGAGCTCCTCAAACAATTGGATGCGCAAATCCTGAAATAAATCTAAATGGTGCAACAGCATCAACCGGTAACTTAGAATATGAATGGACAACAACTGATGGTAACATCACTGGTGATTCAGCAACTCTTAACCCGACCGTTGACGCAGCTGGAACATATACACTTACAATAACAAATACCGATAATGGATGTTCAAGTAGTTCTTCTGTTGTAATTACAGGAGATACTTCAACACCTGACGTAGACCCTGGTGCTGATCAGACAATAACATGTATTGATACAGAAGTAACACTAAATGGATCAACAAATGCAACAGGTAATCTAAATTATGAATGGACAACTAGCGATGGAAGTATTTCATCAGGGGCTACAACTCTTAGTCCGACCGTTAACGCTGCAGGAACTTATACTTTAACGATCACCAATCTCGATAACGGATGTAGTGATAGTGCTACTGTAATGGTAGATGCCAATGGAGACTTCCCGGATGTAGATGCTGGTCAGGCCGCAACGATTACTTGTCAGGATACAGAAATATCATTAAATGGATCTACCACATCTACAGGTAATCTAACAATTGAATGGACTACCACGGATGGAAACATTACCGGTGATGCTTCAACCCTTAATCCGACCGTTAACAGTCCGGGTACCTATACCTTAACGATTACAGATGAAGATAATGGTTGTGTAAGTAATGCTCAGGTTGTTATTTCAGGCGATAGTAGTATTCCTGATGTGGATGCCGGACCAACAGCCTCAATCGGTTGTTCTGCTACTGAGTTAACCTTAGATGGAAGCACAACTGCAAGCGGTAATTTAACTTATGAATGGACAACAACGGATGGAAACATCACTGGCGACCCGTCAACTCTTAACCCAACTGTTGATCAGGCTGGTACTTATACATTAACCATTACGAACGAAGACAATGGTTGTTCTAATTCTTCCAGTGTTATAATTTCAGGAGATACAAGTACACCGGATGTTGATGCAGGTTCAACACAAACAATTACATGTGTAGATACTGAAGTGACCCTTAGCGGATCAAGTTCTTCATCCAGCAACCTCGAATACGAATGGACAACAACAGATGGAAGCATTCTTTCAGATGCTACAACACTTAGTCCAACCGTTAACGCTGCCGGAACTTATACTTTAACAATTACTAATCTTGATAATGGTTGTAGCGATAGCGCAACGGTAATGGTAGATGCGAATGGAGACTTCCCGGATGTAGATGCCGGTCAGGCGCAGACAATTACCTGCCAGGATACTGAACTAACATTAAACGGTTCAACAACTTCCACAGGTAATTTAACAATTGAATGGACAACTACAGATGGAAATATCACCGGTGATCCTTCAACGCTTGATCCAACAGTTAACAGTCCTGGCACCTATACTTTAACGATTACCGACGAAGACAATGGTTGTGTGAGCAATGCTCAGGTAGTAATCTCAGGTGATAGTAATATACCTGATGTAGATGCGGGAACTGCAGCAACATTAGGCTGTACTACAACAGATATTACCTTAAGTGGATCTACAACATCGACAGGTAACCTAACTTATGAATGGACGACTACAGATGGAAATATCACGGGTGATCCTTCAACCCTTAACCCAACCGTTAACCAAACAGGAACTTATACCTTAACAATAACAAATGATGACAATGGTTGCTCAAATAGTTCAAGTGTACAAGTAACCGGAGATACAAGTTTACCAAATGTAGATGCAGGATCGACTCAAACAATAACATGTGTCGATACTGAAGTTACCTTAAACGGTTCAACATCTTCATCAGGTAACTTAACTTATGAATGGACAACTACGGACGGAAGTATCGCTTCGGGCGGAACAACTCTTAGTCCGACCGTTAATGCTGCCGGTACCTATACTTTGACAATTACCAATGAAGATAATGGATGTGAAAGTTCAGCTTCAGTAATGGTCGACGCTAACGGAAATTTCCCTAATGTAGATGCCGGTCAGGCAGCAACATTAACTTGTCAGGACACTGAATTAACGTTAAATGGTTCAACGACATCGACAGGTAATCTTACAATAGAATGGACAACTACAGATGGTAACATTACTGGTGATCCTTCAACCCTTAACCCAACCGTTAATCAGGCAGGTACGTACACCCTTACCATTACCGATGAAGATAATGGTTGTGTAAGTAATGCTCAGGTTGTTATCAGCGGAGATGCCGACCTGCCAAATGCTGATGCAGGATCAGACCAGGAATTAACCTGTCAGGACACCGAACTTACCTTAAACGGTTCAACCAGTTCGACCGGTAATTTGGAATACGAATGGACGACCACAGATGGAAACATCACCGGCGATCCTACAACCCTTAACCCAA
>JAHDHT010000129.1:2120-10394 GCA_020631175.1 Chitinophagales bacterium | reverse complement strand
ACTCAGAATAGAGAGAAGTGTTTAGTAGTTATTCAATTGTCGGGTGGAAATGATGGACTAAATACCATTATACCTTATCAAAATGATATTTATTATAATTTACGACCAAGACTTGCCCTTAAAAAAGAAGACTATTCAACGCTATCAGATAAGTACGGAATAAATAGAGCGCTCGATGCATTAAAGCCGTTATACGATAATGGCGAATGGAGTATCATTAACGGAGTTGGTTACCCTAACCCAAACCGTTCTCATTTCCGTTCAATGGATATATGGCAATCTGCTAGTGGTTCTGAAAACAATTGGAATACAGGTTGGATAGGCAGGTATCTTGATAATTATTGTGGAGGATGTGCGAACCCTCTGGATGCAATAGAAATCGGGTCTGAATTAAACTTAGCTTTAAAAGGAAAGACAATTAATGGTTTGGTTATGGACAATCCGGAATCATTTTTTAAGCAGGTAAACGATCCGTTTTTGAAACATCTGAATGCAAATCATGAAGCTCAACATGGTCACCATGATCATGAAGAAGTAGATTATTTATATAAAACACTTAGATCAACTTATGAATCTGCTGACTATTTATTGGAGAAAAGTAAGGTGCAAAAAACAAATGCAGATTATCCTTTTCATAAAATTACAAAGCAGTTTAAAACAGTTGCAGATTTAATCATATCCGGAAACAGATCAAAAATATATTACATTTCAATTAGTGGATTTGATACTCATGTAAATCAAAAAAACCAACAAGGAAGGTTGTTAAAGCAATATGCAGAATCTGTAACTGCATTTATTAATCACCTTAAGGTAAATGATTGCTGGAAAAATACAATGGTGTTTACTTTTTCAGAATTTGGTAGAAGAGTGAAACAAAATGCAAGTGGGGGCACAGACCATGGTACAGCTAATAATGTATTTGTAATGGCACCTAATCTTAAAAAGGCCGGATTTTACAATGACATCCCTTCATTATCCGATTTAGATGATGGAGATTTAAAATATAAGATTGACTTTAGACGTGTATATGCCAGTATATTACAAAACTGGTTAAAAACAAATCCTGAACTCGTATTACAAAGTAGCTTTACACCATTAAATTTTATTTAAATTTGGGCATAAATACTTTGTATGGATTTAAAACAGCAAGACATAAATAGCTTCATTGTTGTAGGCGATCGTGTTTTAATTAAACCTAAGTCAGATTCTGAAAAAACAGATGCCGGTCTTTTTCTTCCGCCAGGAGTGAAGGAAAAAGAAAAGATACAAAGTGGCTACGTATTGAAGTATGGTCCGGGTTATGCAATTCCATCAAATGAAGTAGAAGAAAGCTGGAAAGAAAATGGTGAGCCTAAATATATTCCTCTACAAGTTAAAGAAGGTGATTTGGCAGTTTTTCTTTTCAAGTCTGCATTTGAAATTCAATTCAATAATGAAAAGTATATGATTGTTCCGCACAATGCAATTTTATTATTAATCAGAGATGAAGAGTTATTTGTTTGATAACAGCTTTTTTCTTATTTCCAGATTAACAAATATTATCCAAAATAAAATGAAAACTAAACTTACCTTTTGAAGCCAGGGTAAATGAAGAATTAGAAATTCCGTATTGTAAATAATATTTATAAATATTAATAGAAGAGTTGCGAAAACACCCCAATAAAAAAGTTTAGTGTATTCATTTAAATGTAATTCAAATAATACCAGAATAAGAACTACTAATCCACTAAAACTTGAAATTATTGTAATGATATCATGTAAAGGTGTACATAATAGAGAGGTACAAATCATAGTAAAAGCACCAATGAATATTATCACATTTTTTCTGAGTTGTGAAGTACATAATTTTAATGCGAATTGAATTTGGAAAATAATCAGACTTATACATATTAAGCCAGTAGCTGAAAGAGCAACAGGTCTTGCTATGTTTATCTTGCCATTTTTTGCCGATTCATTAAGTAAGTGACACCAATAATTATTTATCCAGTCAAAGCCCTCGGAGTAAGGGTTTAGATGAGTTCCTCCCGGATATAATTGTGCGGCAATATAGAAAAGCAGAAAAAAACAGAAAATACCTGCGAAAGAAATGTTATTCCAAATGAGATTTTTCTTCACTGGTGTATTTACAAATTAAGTGGCTCTCCAATAATAGCTATTTTATTGCCACCTTTTGCTTTAACAGATTCAAATGACCAATTATAATCCGGGTCCGGAATTTCACTTATTAATTTATTGAAATCATTTTCAGTATAAGTTCTAATATTACTGACGGTGCCGTCCCAGGCTATAAAAAATGGTAAGATTGGAATTAGATAAGTCAATACTATTTGCTGCCATGTCATTGGTTTTATTAAAGGAGTCAAAAATAAAACCATGATAAGTCCGATTGGAAAAGCTAAAAGTGCCACTATTAAAGGAATCGAATTATCACTGATTTCAAAAATAAAAAACGGTTTCTTTTGTTCTTGTGCATTTTTCAAAATTTGCAGAGCCCCTTCAGGTGGCATGTGGTGAAATCCACAAATTAAAGTTCTAATTCCTTCCAAGTCATCAGAAACATTTGTAGCATCTACAGGGTTGTTTTCATAATTAATATCTTCAATAGAATTAAAGTAATTAATATTTGATTGATCAGGATATAAATCTGTTAATGTTAAATCAATATTTTGTAAATCATATTCATTTTTCAATGTATTGATTACTTCAACCATCGGTCCGCCACTGCCCGAACATAAATCGACAATTTTATTTTGGTTATATTTTTTTAGCAGAGGAGAAAGTTTTTCTGAAATAATTGCTGAAGTGCCCATCACTTTGTGTACCGCAATTATATATCTTGTCATGTAAACCCGAATTTTATCCGGAAACCAATTAAAATCTTCAAACTCGAACAAATGAACTCGATTTAAATTCATGATTTACATTTTACATATTTCATAAATGGTAACCAATACTTTTCGTTTTTTGTATACGACTTACTTGGCGTTCTCCATTCAATAGCAACTGATTTATTAGTACAGGAAAAGAAGTAAAGTTCACCCATTAATTTATTTCCATCCTTTTCTGCCATATAACTTGCATGCAAAGCCTGCATATTATTGAAAAGTGTTTCATTAGCATTTTCCACCATTACTTCATATCCTTTCAAATCTTCATCACCGTTCAGTCCCAGTCTTATTAATTGGGCAAAATCTTTCAACGGAATTTTATTATCCATCAACATCACGTTAATTCGATGTTGCTGTTCTGAAGGATGTTTATATTTAAGAATCTGTCCAATGTTGGTAATGTCTCGCTCAGCAGCACGGTAAAATCCATCCGGATGAGGAATAATAACATCTGTTATTGTCGTATTAAACGCTTCTTTTTTTTCTTGAATGTCTTCACTGGTAATTGTGTTTGTTTTATCAGCAGTATTATTCTGACAAGCTAAGAATGTGAAGATGAAAAGGCTTAAGTATATAAATCTCATATAATTGAATTCAAATATAGTCTAAACACAAGTATTTCCATTCAATTATTCATATTTTAAAGCATTCAATTTTAAGCAATCAACGAAAATGGCAAATAATCCAAAATCACTTATTGAATATTTCTACGATTGGGAAAAACATAAAAGCGATGAAGTTTTTATGCGGCAGCCAAAAGGTAAGAAATGGAAAAACTATACATGGGGAGAAACCGGTGAGCAAGCAAGAAAAATAGCAAGTTTTATAAAAGGGCTTGGTTTACCTGAAAAATCACACATCGCTATACTTTCTAAAAATTGTGCACATTGGATTATAGCTGATATTGCCATTATGTTAAGTGGACATATTTCCGTTCCCTTATATCCGAATATGGCAGGTGATGAATTGTCATATGTTTTAGAACACAGTGAATGTAAAGCCATTTTTCTTGGCAAACTCGATGAGTGGGAAAGCAGAAAAGATAAATTGTCTAAAGATATAATCAGTATATCCTTCCCACATTATGAAGGCAATGCTATTGTTAAGGGAAATCATCATTGGTCGACAATTATTGAGAAAAATGAACCATTAAGCGAGTCGATTATTCCCAATTTAGATGATTTGTTTACGATCTTATATACTTCAGGCACAACCGGAACGCCAAAAGGAGTAATGCATACCTGGTATTCAACAGCAAGTTTGCTGCAAAACGAGATAAAGTATGATAACCTGAAAACACAAGGTGATCAGATTCGCTTGTTTTCTTATTTACCTTTAAATCATATTGCTGAGCGCATCTTTGTAGAGGCAATGGCCTTTTATAGAGGAGCAACCATTTCATTTGCAGAATCAATAGATACCTTTGCTAATAATCTGGCATCCGTCCAACCAACACATTTTATTGCCGTTCCAAGAATATGGACACGTTTCCAAATGGCAATACTAGAGAAGCTTGGTGAAAAACGACTCAAGCGAATGCTAAAAACTCCGGTGCTTAAAGGCATTATCAAATCGAGAATACAAAAAGCACTTGGTCTTAAAAAAGCAAGAGTTTTAATAACAGGAGCTGCGCCAATGCCGGTTGGAACCTTGAATTGGTATAAAGAACTTGGACTTAATATTCAGGAAGTTTATGGTATGACGGAAAACAATGGAGGTTGCTGTCTGATGCCGAAGCATGGTATTAAAAATGGAACTATTGGTAAGCCCCTTAAAGGAGTTGAAATTAAAATAGATCCTGAAACATCTGAAATTATAACCAATGCTCCATGGCTAATGATTGGCTATTACAAAGACCCGGAACAATCGGCGAAAGTGTTGGAAGGAGGTTGGCTACATACTGGTGATATGGGGGAAATTGATGAAGACGGGTATGTAAAACTAACTGGAAGAGTAAAAGATACATTCAAAACAGCGAAAGGTAAATTCATTGTTCCGGCACCCTTAGAATACCACTTTCTAGTGAATACAGATGTCGAACAGGCCTGTGTGGTGGGTTCAATACTTCCACAACCCATTATAATATGTGTGCTTTCTGAAATCGGGAAAGATAAGGATAAAGAAGAAGTGAAAAAACGCCTATTACAAAATCTAAGTGATACCAATACTGGTATTCCGAATTACAGCAGACTGGGTAAAGTAATTGTAGTTGAAGATGAATGGTCTTTAGAATCAGGATTATTAACGCCAACTATGAAGATCAAAAGATCTGTTTTAGATAGGCATTATCAGGAGCAATACAATAATTGGTACAGCAATGATGGCTTAATAGTGTGGAACTCCTGAAAACCCTTGCATTGAAAGTAAAATATTGATACCATTAAATGTCAGTTTCAGACCGGTAGATTAGCAACCAAATCGCTCAGTTTTCGTCTAATATTATATAGACAATTTTGATGAAACGCTTTCTCTGCTTATGTGCACTACTATTGACCCTGTTATCGGCACATGGAATCAATGTTTCTTTTGATAATGACCGCGGTTTTTACAATTCGGCATTTCAACTAAACCTTTCTTCTGATATACCCGGCGCTACAATTCGTTATACCTTAAATGAACAAAAACCAAGCACATCGTTCGGTGTAGTATATACCGGACCAATAACTATTTCAGGTACAACAATTGTCAGAGCCATAGCTTATAATGGTCAGGATATTTCAGATGTAAAAACCCATACTTATATCTTCATCAATGAAGTGATCAGCGACCCGTTGATGTCTTCATTTATAACCGGAAGCGCTTCTTACAGTTCTTTGATGGATGACGCTCTACTAGCCATTCCAACTATATCTATTGTTAGTCCGAATCTCGCTTTTGGCCAAAATTATGATAATGACGTAGAAGCTTCGGTAGAGATGTTCGACGCTAATAATGAAACCATTTTTAGAATAAACTGTGGTGCAGAGACCTGGGGTGGAAGCCCGACCAATCCTAAAAAGCATTATCGGCTTGAGTTTAAATCGCAGTACGGTCCGGGAAAGTTAAGAGTTGATGATCTTTTTAATGACGGATATGAACATGACATAATTCCTGATAATGAATTCAACAAGCTTCTTTTAAGAGGTGGTTCTCAGGACGGATTAAACGCCGAATTTGGCGGTGAAGCTCAAGCACAGTTTGTAAGAAACCGTTTTATAATGGATATGCAGGAGCAAATGGGTTATCCTGCTTCACATGGTCGCTTTGTGCAGGTTTATTTGAATGGAACCTATGCAGGTCATTATCATTTACTCGAGCGGATGGATGAAGATTGGTTTGAATCCTACTATGGCAATAATGATGTTGATTATGAAGTAAGAAAGTCCGGTACTTATGTAAATGGAGATGGATCTGTTTTTTCTGCAATGGAAGCCGCAGCAGATTTAGACTTAAATGTCGAGTCAAACTGGAATGCTTTAAGTGAAAGATTGGATATCAAACAAACAGCTGATTATCTCTTATTAAATCATTACGGGGGAAATGCAGATTGGAGTTATGCGCATAATAACTGGTCGGGAGGTCATATGAACTATCCCATATTGAACTATAAATTTCAAATATGGGATTTTGATTTTGGCTTAAGTAATGCAACCGGATATGGCGAAGCATTTTATGGAACCGCAGATAAAGATTTCACTTATAAGTGGGGGATGGTTCCTACAAATATGCAGTACTCAACAGAGTTTATTTTTGCTTTGGGTGATGCAATGGAATGTGCCTGTTTTAATGATGGCCTTCTTACACCGGATTATATAACAGATCAATATATGTTCCGTGCTAATCAGGTTAATGTTTCATTGATAGCAGAATCAGCGCGATGGGGAAATGTTTCATTTAGTCATAGTACGCATACTCCGGTTTCAAATTGGGATGTAAATGATGAATGGACGACTGAGTTAAATGATCAGCTTGGATATTTTCAGGATCGGACGGATTACCTGATTCAATTTTATAAAAACAGAGGATATTATCCTTCCAATTTACATGGCGTAAGTTTTAGTCAATACGGAGGCATACTTCCTTCCAACCAAATCACCATGTTCAATCCTAACGCTTCAGGTACCATATGGTATACAACCAACGGTGAAGATCCAAGAACATTCGGAGGAGGAGTAAATCCAAATGCAATTGCTTATTCAAGTTCAATTCCAATAAACGCTCCAACTGAAATTAATGCCAGAATTTTAGTGAATGGACAATGGTCGGCAATGTGCCCAAGAATATTTTATCCGGATCAGGATTATGAAGATCTTGTTATTAATGAAATTCATTATAACCCTACTGATTCGATAATTAATAATGATACAACTTCAAGTAATAATTATGAGTTTATTGAAATTCATAATACAGGAAATACACCGGTTTATTTAGAACAGGTTAGAATTTATAATGCAGTTGATTATACTTTTCCTAAAAACAGTATTATTCCGGCAAACGGTTTTATTGTAATTGCAGAAAATGAAAATCGTTTTATGGAGCGTTACGGATTTGCTCCGGACGGTGTGTATAAGGGTAAGCTTGGAAATGGAGGTGAAACAATAGAATTGTTAGATCCGATGAAAAATCTTATTGATGAAGTAAGTTATGAAAATATGCTTCCATGGGTGGAAGAACCTGATGGAACAGGTCCGTCGCTTGCTTTAATTGATCCGATCACAAATAATAATGTATCATTTAATTGGGCAGTTCAACCTATACGATATACTCCGAAAGCTGAAAATGTATTTTGCTTTCCTATGAATATTGCAATGAGTTCTACAGATGCTATTTGTAAAAGCGAAAATTCAGGTACAGCAACAGCATCTGTAAGTGGAGGAACGGCTCCATATACTTATTTATGGTCGAATGGCTCGACTTCAGTAACAGCCTCTAATCTTACCGTTGGGTTATATGAGGTTGTGGTTACTGATGCCTATGGGTGTGAAGAAAGTGCTTCAGTATTTGTTGGGCAGCCGGCAGTTGCATTGCAAGTAAATAATTTCACAATTACTGATCAGCAAACATATAATCAAAACGATGGTGCAATAAATATAAGTGTATCCGGAGGAGTTCCTCCTTACAGTTATAGCTGGTCGA
This sequence comes from Chitinophagales bacterium, assembly GCA_020631175.1. Taxonomy (GTDB): domain Bacteria; phylum Bacteroidota; class Bacteroidia; order Chitinophagales; family JAHDHT01; genus JAHDHT01. The sequence continues at coordinate 2,391 of JAHDHT010000129.1, read as the reverse complement.
CAAATTCAACTAGTCAAAATATTAATAATCTAAATCCGGGTAATTACGCTGTAACAATAACTGATGCGGCAGGATGTGAAATTACTGAAAGTTACACTGTAAATCAACTTGATTGCAGTGACTTTTCCATTAGCTTTGATACCAGCGATGTTTTATGTTTTAGTGGAGCTACCGGTATCGCAACCGTTATTCCTTCTGGAGGGCAAAGCCCTTACACCTATAATTGGTCGAATGGTGTTTCAACAGCAACTAATCCAAACTTAAGTATTGG
>JAHDHT010000129.1:0-2020 GCA_020631175.1 Chitinophagales bacterium | reverse complement strand
TCAATTTAACAGCAAGTATTTCTGCAATCAGTTGTTCTGGAATTAGTGTAAGTATAACCGGAAATGATGCAACATGTAATGGATTTAGTGATGGAAATGTTTTGGCTTCAGGAAGCGGAGGAACTACACCTTATTCATTCAATTGGTCAAACAATGCTTCGGGACCGGCAGTAAATAATTTGTCTGCAGGACTTTATACAGTTACATTAACAGATGCCGTAGGCTGTACAGTGAATGAATCTTTTACAATAAATGAACCGGCTAATTTAAATGTAAGTCAGAATATTACTGATCAAAGCTATTATAATACAGCTAATGGTGCTATTGATTTAACAACAAACGGAGGAACAACTCCATATAATTTTGATTGGAGTAATGGTGCTATTACTGAAGATATAAACAACCTAAACCCGGGGCAATATTCTGTAGATATTACAGATGCAAATAATTGTGCTTTATCCTTGAGTTTTAATGTGCAACAATTAGATTGTTCTTTACTTAATGCCTCTATTTCTTCTCAAAATGCTTTATGTTATGGAGAGGCAAGTGGTCGCTCTGAAGTAACTATAATAAGTGGTACTACACCATATTCATTTAATTGGAGTAATGGTGAAACGAACACATTAAATGAAAATCTTCAAAGTGGATTTTACTCCTGTAATATAATAGACGGAATTGGATGCCCTTTATTATTAAGTACTTCAATCGGACAACCTCAAGCTGCTATTTCAATAAATTCTTCTCAAAATGAAATTAGTGGTGTTGGTTTGAATGATGCCCAAATTGATATTAGTGTTTCGGGTGGAACCGCTCCTTATACATTTTTATGGTCTAACGGAACAAACAATGAAGATTTAGTTAATATAGGTCCGGGAAATTATACATTGGAGATTGTTGATGCTAATAATTGTTTATATACTGAAAGCTTTCTTATCGAAGATATCGATTGTAGTAATTTAGATATTGCTGAATTCACTCAGGATATTTTATGTTTCGGACAATCAAGTGGAAAAATTTTATTAACGGTTTCCGGAGGCATTGCACCTTACACATTCTTATGGTCAGATGGAAGTACAGATGAAGATCGTTATAATATTCCGGCAGGTACCTATAGTGTTACCGTTACTGATGCGAGATTATGCTCTTATTCGAAGAGTTATGTTCTAAGCCAGCCATCTTTTCCGGTTAGTTTATCATTTACAGAAACAAGACCTTCAAGTTTGAATGCGACAGACGGTAGCATTAGCGTTAGTGTAAGCGGCGGTCAGGCACCTTATACTTACATCTGGAATAATTTTACAACATCAAATCCGATAACAGGAATTGGTGATGGAAATTATACAGTTACTGTTACCGACGATAATAATTGTTCCATTTCAGAAAGCTTTTATCTTGAAGCAATTACAAACGGTCCAACTGCCGTGATAGAAGTTGATTATTCTCAAGGTGAGGTTCCGTTTATTGTAAATTTTGATGCCTCTCAATCAACAGATCCGGATAATGATATATTCAGTTATGACTGGGAATTTGGTGATGGGAATACGGCCTCAGGGCAATCACTTTTTCATAGCTATACAACAGTCGGCTCTTATTGGGCAAAACTTAGGGTTACCGATATGCAGGGATATTCGGATGTGGATTCTGTTTACATAACCGCAATTCCTCCTTCCTGTGCTCCGCCTAATACTATTACCGTTTCTAATGTTCAGGAGAACAGTGCTTTTATTACATGGGATCCTAATCCTATGGTGGACTATTATGAGATAGAATACAAAAAAGAAGGAGATCTGGATTGGACATTAGTAACCAGTAATATCAATTTGTTAATACTTTCAAACTTAAGTAATTGTTCAGATTACGAAGTTCGGATAACAACCAATTGTCTTGGAAACTTTATAAATGGAGTGCCTTCTCAAACAGTAGACTTCACTACAACAGGATGTTTACCCCCCTGTGATCCATTAAGTGGATTATATAGCCAGAATGAAACTACACAATCAGTTATTCTTGCCTGGGATCT
>JAHDHT010000464.1 GCA_020631175.1 Chitinophagales bacterium | reverse complement strand
TTGCAACTACATTATTGGAAGCATCTGTCCATGTTCCTCCGGTATCTCCACCGTTATCTATTAAAAAATCGTTTAAGTCTATAATATTATTACCTTGAATAATGCATTCTGTTTGATCTAAGTTTGTTCCTGCATTTGGGTCGCCGGTATTAATTATTTCAACTTCAACTTCATTGGTACAACCTGCACTATCGATAACAGCATATATATTTCCGACATTAATGTTTGTTTCTGAATTACCCGATAAGGAGAAACCGCTTCCACCCTGACCAGTAAACCATTGAATGTTAACTTCGGGTAAAGCCAGGTTTGAGTTAATATTGTCTTCAATATCGGAGAGATTAAAACTGCTTAATTCTGCTTCACATCCGATAATGGTATAAGGATTTGCTTGGGGTGGATCTTGTGATTCAATTTCTACTGTAGAATTAAAACAGCTTGTAGTACCACCGGTACAACTCAGTTCAAGATCATATATACCATCTGCGAGATTATTAATATTAACTTCGTTAAAACCATCAGGAAAAGAAGAGAAAATCGCTGTACCCCCGGCTTGAGGAGTAATTGAAACCTGACAGCCCAACGGTACATTGCTAACGGTAAGCATACCGTCATTACCTGAGCATGATTCTGCTGTTGGTGAATCTGTCAATTGAATTGCAGAACAGTTTACAGTATAATTAAATGAAAGGCAATCATCGACAGATATCGTACCTCCACCGTTTGTTATATCTAAAGTTAGTGCAGGAGCAGGATTATTATAATCATCTGCCCCGGAAGGAAGACAATCACCGTCTTCATCTTCGTAGATCGTAATATTTTGAACGTTTAATGGATTTCCACCTGAGACAAATCCGAAAAGTACCTGGTTACTTGGTTGACAATCGTCGTCGACAATTTGGTTGTTTAAAGGTTGATTAATTCCCGGTGTTGTAACATCGCTTAATGTTTCCCACTGAAAGTTTACGACTTCACCGTTTAATACAAAGTATAAACCTAAATCATAATCGGGATCTTCATTTACATCAACATCAAAGTCTCCGGCGCAGGTCGCATCGTAATTATACGATTCAATGGTTATTGAAACCTGCCCACATTGGAAAGGGTCGCATGTTGTTGGGCAATTTTGAGCAGGTAACAATGCCGAAGTGAAAGTTGAGCTACATCCTGAATTAATATCTGTTACTGTTACAACATAAATTAAATCATCAGGGTTTGCCACAGGGATTATATCTACTACATTAGTAACGTTACCACCAATAGCAGAAATATTTGACCCACCTGGGATTCCGTTTATTGTATAATCATATTCGTAGTTCCCTGCATTGGGTATAAGAAAATTAACCCAACCTGCATCAATACATGTAGCTGCTTGATCAAGTGGAATTAATGTTGGACCGGCTGTTGAGTTAATATTTACTATTTGAAAAGCTGTACAACCTCCTTCATCTACTTCAACATAAAGATCATCGTTTAATGTTGTTAAATTAACATTGGTAGCCGGCGATAAATCAGTTGAAGTCATCAATAAAGGATTACCGTCGTACCAGGTAATTGTTCCGGTTGTAGAAACCGAATTATTTAAGGCTGTTAAATTATAATCTTCTAATTCACTTGCACAATCACTTATAGCGATTCCATTTAAGGTTGGAATATTAGG
>JAHDHT010000463.1 GCA_020631175.1 Chitinophagales bacterium | reverse complement strand
GCGATTAAAATTGCCTTTAGATCATAAAATGAAGTTGGTTCAAAAACTGGTCGCCTTGCATTTAAGACCAATTGTCTTGGCTAAAGATGAAGTATCCGATTCTGCAGTGCGAAGATTGTTGTTTGATGCCGGTGATGATATTGATGATTTAATGAAACTTTGCCACGCAGATGTTACCACAAAAAACGAGTTTAAAATGAAGCGTTATCGCCGAAATTTTGAATTAGTAAAGCAAAAGTTGGTTGAAGTTGAAGAGAAAGATCGGGTTCGTAACTTTCAGCCACCGGTAAGTGGGGAAGAAATTATGAAAACCTTTGATATAAAACCTTCCCGTGAAGTTGGGATAATTAAAAATGCGATTAAAGAAGCTATTTTGGATGGAGTGATTCAAAATAATCATGATGAAGCTTTTGCTTTTATGATGGAGAAAGGGAAGGAGATTGGATTGAATGCTGAATGACCGCAGGTCATCCTGAACAGCGTGAGGGATCTTCTTTTTAATTTTAAATTTGAGGATTTGAGATTTGAAATTATCCGCTTTTAAGTTAGAATTCAGAAGATTCGAAAGTAGAAGGTCATCCTGAGTAAAACGAAGGATCTTATGTTTTTATAATTTATTTATTTTTCGAGAACAAAATCTGTCATGACTTTTTTCTTGCGACAAGAATCTTGCGACTTGAATCTTTAAAAACAGCAAACCAAACATATTGAATAACAAACAAAAATATCTGATTGTAGTTTGCGGCCCGACAGCGGTAGGGAAAACTAAAGTTGCTATTGAACTTGCCCGGCATTTTAAAACAGATATTATCTCTGCAGATTCGAGACAGTTTTATCGGGAGATGAGTATTGGAACAGCGAAACCTGATAAAGAAGAACTGGCTTCTGCAAAACATCATTTTATAAATAACTTATCTATTCACGATGGCTATTCAAGTGGTGATTTCGAAAAAGAAGCACTGTTAAAGGCAGACGAATTATTTCAGACAACAGATTTAATTATTGTTGCCGGAGGTTCGGGTTTATTTATAAAAGCTCTTTGTGAAGGTTTCGATAAATATCCGGAAGTTTCTCCCGAATTACGTGAGACCTTGAATGAAGAACTTCAAGATAAGGGACTCGAATCCCTTCAGGAAGAATTAAAAGAAAAAGATCCTGAATACTTTTCTAAAGTGGATATTCATAATCCTCAAAGAGTTATCAGAGCCCTGGAAATTATCCGTTCAACCGGAAAGGCATTTTCTTCCTTCCAAAAAGAAAACAAGTCTAAACGACCATTTAAAACGATTTATATCGGTCTTCATATGGATCGGGCGCTTCTTTACGAACGCATTAATAAGCGTGTTGATTTGATGATCGATGCTGGTTTGATGGATGAAATTAAGGAGCTTTATAAAGACCGTTCATTAAATGCATTACAAACAGTTGGTTATACTGAATTATTTGATTTTCTGGATGGAAGTAAAACAAAAGAGGAAGCAATTGCATTAATAAAACAGAATAGCAGACGATATGCAAAACGTCAATTAACCTGGTTTAGAAAGATTGAAGGAATAAATTGGTTTGAACCGACTGCAATCGAACAAATAATTGAACATATTGAATCTGAAGTAAAGGAAAGCGGTACTGAAACAATTCTTTAAATATTATAAACGACTTG
>JAHDHT010000462.1 GCA_020631175.1 Chitinophagales bacterium | reverse complement strand
ATGCTTTAAGGGAAAGCGTTGGCGACCGGCGGAAGCCGACGATTGACCATTAAAGCAAGACTGCGCCGGCTAAGATTGCAGTGGATAGCCCGGTGCCCTTTATAAACCAAAAGTTTGTTGTTGAAAATGATGCTTTTTTTACACAAAGCAGCTCATCTGCCTGCACAGCGTAGGGCAGTTGCCCAAAAAATATAAAATACAATTCAACATTTTGGATATGTATGACAGTTTATGATTTTTAATTGTTGAATCTGTTGAAACTCCGTATTTTAATGGCATAAATTGATATTATGAAGTATTTCTACTCTGTTATTTTCAGCCTCCTTACGGCAAGTGTTTTGTTTGGGCAGGCAACTTCCACTCCGGGCATTACAGTGGGTTTATTATATGCGGACCAATCGCAAACTTCTGCCGGCTATTTGCTCTTTTCTCCACAAGGATCGACTAAGGTTTACTTAATAGACAACTGTGGTGAATTAGTGAATGATTGGACGATGAATGGTTCTTCCAACTATTCGGGATGTTATCTTCTGGAGGATGGATCGGTTATAAAATTTATCACTTCAGGGAATAATGGTTATTCTGCAGCATATGGAAATGGATGTTTTGAAAGAAGAGATTGGGACAATAATTTAATGTGGTCATACTGCGGATCCGGTCGGTATGCAGGGTTGCATTCTGATATGCGAGTTTTGGATAATGGTAATGTATTAGCTGTTTGTCAGGATTTACATTCGATTACAGAAGCGGCCAATCTGGGTCTTAATATTAGTGGTATCTGGGGGAATGATTATAAGACGGAATCAATTATTGAATTTCAACCAACCGGTATGAATTCAGCAAATGTAGTTTGGGAATGGCATACCTGGGATCACCTGATTCAGGATGATAATCCAGGTACTCCAACTTATGGTATAATCGCTGATAACCCGGGTCGTTATGATGCAGATTTGATTGCGGCTAGTGGTAATATGCATGTGAACGGGATGGATTACAATGCGGATTTAGATCATATCATCTTTTCTTCATGGAAAGACAGTGAGGTGTTTATTATTGATCATGGTATCACAACTACGGAAGCAGCCGGGCCTCAGGGTGAATTTTTATACAGATGGGGTAATCCTCAAAATTATGATCGTGGAAACAATGGTGATCAACGTTTAGGTGGACAGCATAATCCGCATTGGATTCCAAGTTCGTATGCCGCGCATGGTGGTAAGATGTCTGTTTTTAACAACCGATACGGAGAGAATAACGGTTTAGGTAGTAACATTAGCGGTTCATGTATTTTTGAACCGATTTGGGATGCAGCGAGTCAGACTTATATGATGGATGCGCCTAATGGTACGTATTTACCGGCCAATTTTTCACATGTTTGGTGGGGTAATGCGATTGATAATTCTACTGCTTATTCTTCCATTATGGGTGGAGTTGATGTTCAAAAGAACGGTAATATAATTATGTGTGAAGCGACAAGAGGCCGTTTTTCTGAATCAACTCCTGCCGGAGATGTTGTCTGGGTTTATCAAAATCCGAATGAAAGCGGAAATGTTGAACAGCAAGGTGATAGTTCAAATAACGCGGATGTTTATAAATTAGACAAATATGCACCTGATTATGCGGGTTTAGCAGGTCGTGATTTAACACCTTATGGAACCATTGAGA
>JAHDHT010000461.1 GCA_020631175.1 Chitinophagales bacterium | reverse complement strand
TATCAATTACACTGGCCCGAAAGACCAACCAATTGTTTCGGACAAAGAGGCTACACACATAACCCGAACAGTCAGTGGCAAGAAAATTTCAGTGAAATTCTCGATACTTTAAATGAATTTAAAAAAGAAGGAAAAATAAGACATTACGGTTTATCGAACGAAACTCCATGGGGTACCATGCGCTGGTTAAATCAAAGCGATCAAAAAAACGTTGACCGTATGGTGAGTATTCAAAATCCTTATAATTTATTAAACCGATCTTACGAAGTAGGTATGGCAGAAGTTTCGATCAGAGAAAATATAGGCCTTCTTGCATACTCTCCATTAGCCTTTGGCTGGTTGAGCGGCAAATTCCACAGAGGAACCGATACGCCAAACGATCGCGTAAATAAATTTAACCGATACTCAAGATACAATAGCGACAATTGTTATCAGGCCATTAAAGAATACATTGCAATTGCAGATAAACACGATTTAAATATGACTAAAATGAGTCTCGCATATACTAATACCAGAGACTTTTTAACAAGCAATATCATCGGAGCAACTAATATGAATCAATTAAAGGAAAATATTGATAGCTGGAATTTTGAAATTCCACAGGAAGCGCTATCTGAAATTGAAGCCGTTCAAAATAAATATCCTAACCCGGCACCGTAGATTGAACGAAGTTCTCAAAATTAAGGTTTATATAATATGGGAAAGATCAATTTAAATTTCAACTCAGATTTTAGCGGCAAAGTTGTCAGCGAACGTTCCGGTTATACCTTCAGTATCTCCAAAGAAGAAGCCTTTCCCTATGAACTGGCAATCGCCGGATTAGTTTCTTGTTTTTATTCCACTTTTATGGATGTTGCAGTAAAGAAACGCCTGGAATGGGAAGCGGTAGATATTGAAGCGGATTGGTCAAAACAAGTCTTAAATACGCCTACCTTCCTTAAAAAAGCACATCTGAAAATTAACGTTAAAGTCATTAAAGGCAAGACAACAGCCTTCGACAAAAGCTTTGAACTGGCAGCGAAATACTGTTCTCTTTATCAAACATTCAGCAAGGTCGGTGAAGTTAGCTGGGAAGCTTCTTATATCAACGATGAGGCTTAACTCTATATTTGCGTATTAACTTTTTAAACTAAAGCAGCTGCAAATAAGCATTATATTTACATTAAGTCAATGCTTTAAAAATGAATGTCAACTATTCTGATCTCGTAAAAAAATACGATACACCTTTATACGTTTATGATGCCGATGTAATCACATCAAAGTTCAATCAATTCAAAAATGCTTTTCAGGTTAAGTATTTAAAAATTCACTTTGCAGCAAAAGCACTTACGAATTTATCTGTTTTAAAATTATTCAAAAAATTAGGAGCCGGACTTGATTGTGTTTCAATGGAAGAGGTACAGCTGGGATTGATAGCAGGTTTCGACCCTCAAGATATTATATTCACCCCTAACGGAGTCTCAATTGATGAGTACAGAGAAGCAATAAACTTAGGAATCAAATTAACGATTGATAATCTATCTATCCTTGAACAAATTGGGCAAGAATTTAAAGATTACCCGGTTTTTATTCGCTTAAACCCCCATTTGATGGCGGGCGGAAATAAGAATATTAGCGTAGGTCATATCGGTTCTAAATTCGGAATTTCAATCCATCAAATGCCGCTTG
>JAHDHT010000460.1 GCA_020631175.1 Chitinophagales bacterium | reverse complement strand
CAAACAAAAAGATCTTTCCCTTCGGTCAAGATGACGTTTGGGTAAATCTACAAACCGCGAACCGAAAACCGCGAACCGCGAACCGAAAACTGAAAACTTGCACCTTACACCTTGCTACTTGTACCTAACACCTTTCACCTTACCCCGTAAAAATCTACTGAACCACCAAAACACTCCTCCCATCCAAATCATCACCAATCTGAAATAAGTAAGCTCCCACCGAAAGTTCTATTACATTAATCGATTGATCAGTATTAATCAAACTACCTTCAAGAATCTTCTGTCCGGAGAAATCGTAGATCGACCATATTAATGGAAAAGTATTTTCTTCAAGGCCACTTAAATAAATCTGATCGCTTGCTGGATTTGGGTAAAAATTAAATTGAACAAGATTAATCTCTTCAACCGAAACAGGTTCATTCGACTCACCCGGACTTGGTACATCCATTGTCTGCCAGTCACCCATACCGTTCGGTATTCTTCCTATTGCTATATTTTCATCCTGGGGACCAAAAACAAATCTATCTAAAGGAGCATAATTGTTTTCAATTGCATCAGAGAAAATAATTTCTTCACCGTTTGCACTTAACTTGAAATTTGTATGTAATGCACCTTGCTCCTGATCTTTATCTGCCCAGAATAATAAATAGCCTCCTGCAGGAATAAAAACATCAGGCATTTGCCATTTTGTTAAATACTTTTTATCGTCGGTTAAAAATTTTCCTTCCAAAGAAATTGTGGTGTTACCATAATTATGCAATTCAATCCAATCCGCAAACTCGCCATAATCGTCGCTTATCGTTCCGGTATTCCTTGCCATGAATTCATTAATCTTGACTGTATATTCTTTTGTGCCAAAATAAATGTAGTATGCATCACAGGCAGGCCGTATGCTGGTTTGATTATTATTATCTGTTACTTCAAAACGGTATTTAAAATCGCCTTCCAATGTAACACCGGGAACACTAATTCCATAAATCATATCACCGGCTATTCCATCATTATTTAATCCATCATCGAAAAGTTCAACACTTTGCTCTGCCTCTCCCGGATATTCATAATACATCATAACCGATTCAATTGATTCATCATCAAATACTTCAACGGATATTTCAATGGTCTCATTTAGATCCGGACAATTATGTGTTGGCAAATAAATTACCGGATCAATATTATTTAAAACTAACTGCTGATTGGCACTTATTTTTCTGGCTTCAATAAATGATTTAATGCCATGCGTAACAAACCAATAATCTACTATTCCATCAAAGTTTTGATTAAATTCACTAAAAGTAAATCCATAATCTTCACTATGTAAAGGATCATTCATTACAGATGCTTGAATTTGATCTTTCATTCCATCCACCAAAGGAAAAAATCCACCGAAATCTAAACTGCTATCAATAAATGATTTCATATAATAAGAAAAGCGATTTCTATATTCAGGAATTTGAAGTATTCGGGTGTACAATGGTTTAGGATCACTACTGCCATCCTCCCAATTGTAAATATTTTGCTGTGTAAAGTCGAAATTGGAAATAAAATTCACCCCTAAAGTATTGTCTAAATCAAATGGAATGTATTCAAACTGGCCAGTTTCAATATTTCGATAGAGATAAAAGTTATTTTTATTGAAAATATAATTATCCCAATGTCCCATTAAAATTTCGAATGCCAT
>JAHDHT010000128.1:5321-10551 GCA_020631175.1 Chitinophagales bacterium | reverse complement strand
TTGATTCGTTTGCTATGTCGCTATTGGTCAAAAAGACACAATACTATTTGTTCAAGATAACCTTATGTTTATTTTTGATTGCTATGTCATTTAACGTTAATGCACAAAAATCTGATAATCCGATCGAACTGGGCACTGTTGATTGGATGCGAAGCTACCAGGAAGCTTTAAGCAGAGCCGTAATAGAGAAAAAGCCTGTTCTGATATTGTTTCAGGAAGTACCCGGCTGTGTGAATTGCACACGCTTTGGTAGAGAAGTGCTTAGTCATCCGATTATTGTTGATGCCATTGAAACACTGTTTGTTCCACTGGCTATTTATAACAATAACAAAGGAGAGGATGAACGCATTTTAGAGAAATTCGATGAACCATCATGGAATAATCCGGTCGTTCGAATCATTAATTATGATGAAAAAGAAATCGCTCCACGCCTGAATAATGATTTTACTCCGTCCGGATTAACCGAATCTATGCTTTATGCCTTGCGAAACATAAACAAAGAAACTCCGCCATATCTGGAATTACTATATGATCAGTTAATTGCAGATCACGCTTCTTTAGAACAAGCCACCTTTAGCATGTATTGTTTCTGGAAAGGCGAAGCGGTATTAGGTAACATAGATGGAGTTTTGCATACTAAGGCAGGTTTTATAAATGAATCGGAAGTAGTTCAATTGTCTTACGATCCGACAGTAATTTCATTTCATGATTTATGTTTACAGGCAAAGCAGCAAAATTGCAGTGATATTGTTTTCTATAATAATGAAGAACAAAAAGAAATTGCAAAATCAATATTTCCCGGTGATGATCAGAAGATTTATCCTGCCGTTGAAATAAATGCTGATAAACAGCCTAAGTATTACTTATTTGAAAGTAGTCTGAGTCAGATTCCAATGTTTTCTATTCAGGCAATGAAAGTAAATTCAATGCTAAGAAGTGAAAACTTAGAAATGAGCGCTTATTTATCTCCTCAACAAATTCGATTATTCGATTTTATTAAAGAACACCCACAAGCGCAATGGACAAATGTAACCGATCAGGATTTTCTTGCAAGTTGGGCAGAGGTTTTATTAAGAGCAGAATCTCAGGGATTTACCAGATAAAATTTACAGCAAAAATTTAACGAAAAATATGCGATAGGATAACTAATTTTATCGCAATGAAAGCATTTGGTTTAGCAGAACGCGAACAGTTAATCACTGAAGCAAAAGAAACGACATTCGATTTAATTGTTATCGGTGGCGGTATTACAGGAGCAGGCATATTACTCGATGCGGTCAGTCGTGGTATGCGTTGTCTTCTACTCGAAAAAAGAGATTTCGCTTCAGGCACAAGTTCCCGTTCAACCAAATTGATTCATGGCGGTTTACGTTATTTAAAGCAATTAGAGTTTGGTCTTGTCAGAGAAACAGGAACAGAACGAGCGGTTGCCTATCGAAACGCTCCGCATGTAGTGCGTCCTGAGAATATGCTCCTTCCAATTTATAAAGATGGCTCTTTAGGTGAATGGACAACTTCGCTGGGATTAAAAGTGTACGATTTTCTTGCGGATGTGGAAAGTAGTGAAAAACGGAAAATGTTATCGGCTGATGATGTTATGAAACGTGAACCGCTTTTAAAAACAGAAGCACTTACCGGAGGTGGAATTTATAAAGAATACAGAACAGATGATGCCCGGCTTGTCATTGAGATACTAAAAAAAGCGGTGTACTATAATGCCGGTGCTTTGAATTATGCTTCTGTTGATTCATTTATTTATAATGAGGAGAAGGTGAGCGGACTTAAAGTGATCGATCATTTAAGTGGAGAACAGTTTGAGTTGACTGCAAGAACTTTTATAAATGCAACAGGACCTTGGGTCGATAAATTAAGATCAAAAGATGAAACCGTAGAAGGTAAACGGCTTAAGTTAACTAAAGGGGTACACATTGTGGTGCCCTATGAAAAACTGCCTATTAAGCAATCGGTTTATTTTGATGTTCCGGATGGAAGGATGATGTTTGCGATTCCGAGAGACGGTATAACATATATTGGAACAACAGATACTTTTTATGAAAACGATCCGGTTGAACCGGGCATTACAATGGCCGATGTAGATTATGTGCTGGATGGAGCAAATACTATTTTCCCTGAAGCAAATATTAAAGCAGATGATATTGTTTCTTCCTGGAGTGGTGTTCGTCCTTTAATACATGAAGACGGTAAAGCCCCTTCAGAACTTTCCAGGAAGGATGAAATTTTTATTAGCGATTCAGGATTGATTTCTATTGCAGGAGGAAAGTTAACCGGTTACAGAAAAATGGCGGAACGCGCCGTAGACAAAGCAGTCGCATCTTTAGCCAAAAACTTTCAGTTGATTTTTGATCAGGATTGTATAACAGATCAGTTAAAACTTGCGGGAGGAGATTTTAAACACCCGAAAGATATCCATGTATTAAACGCACAGCTTCAACTAGACTATCAAGACAAGTTGGATAATGCCTTGATTCACCGTCTGGTATTCAGATATGGCTCAAATGCTGCTCATATTCTCGAAGAGATAGTAAAAGATAAACAGTCTCCGGTTATATGTGAACTGGCTTATTGTTTTGAATATGAATCGGTCGCTTGTGCAGCTGATTTTTTCATAAGAAGAACCGGTGACCTATACTTTAACCGTTCGCTTGTTGAAAAAGAGAAAGACGAGGTAGAACAATGGCTAAACAAAGCCATTAAAGGTCTTGGACGTTCGGCAAATAATGAAGAAGAAGATCTGATGGCTTCTTTTGAGCGGGTACTTGATTTCAGCTAAATTCAAATGATTATACATAACAATTTGATAATCACTTCGAAATAATTATTTCACATTTCAAAGCTATTTTAAGAGATTATTTTTTTCAACATCGCTACAAGTGAATATGTATAGTTTTTAGCTTGATGTGCAGAAATCTGTTGAAAAATGCCCCTGCTTCTAATATGAATTAAGTATAGTTTAGTGAACAGGTTGATACTGGTTTACCAATCACCGAATATTCTCGGTTGAGGTCCAAAAAATTAACATTGTAGATAATTCCGGATTTAAGCGCTTGTTGTTTGATAACAAGGTTTTTATCTCATTTACGCACCTATTAAAAGACTAAGCAATTATGAAGGCAAGCCCTCGCAAAAAGACAAAAGGTTTGAAGTTTTCCCGCCACTTCACAAAAAAAGGAAAAAGCGTTTATGATCAGTTCGAGTATGAAATGAGAACTTCGATTATTCGTAATCCGGGAGGCGATGTCGTTTTTGAAATGAACAATGTTGAGGTTCCAAAATCTTGGTCCCAAATGTCTACAGATATTTTGGCTCAAAAATATTTCCGTAAGGCTGGTGTACCAATGGAAGATGGAAGTCTTGGTTCTGAAAATTCTATTAAGCAGGTAGCACATCGTTTAGCTGATTGCTGGAGAACATGGGGCGAGAAGTACAAATACTTTGCATCAAAAGAAGATGGTCAAATCTTTTATGATGAACTGGTATATATGATCATGGGTCAAATGGCTGCACCAAATTCACCACAATGGTTCAATACCGGTTTACATAATACATACGGAATTACAGGTCGTGCTCAGGGGCATTACTACGTAGATCCAACTTCAAAAAAATTAAAGCGTTCTACATCAGCTTACGAACGTCCGCAACCACATGCCTGTTTCATCTTATCTGTTGATGATGATTTAGTAAACGAAGGTGGCATAATGGACCTATGGGTTCGCGAGGCAAGAATCTTTAAGTACGGTTCAGGTGTAGGAACTAACTTCTCAAATATTCGTGGTTCAGGAGAACATTTATCGGGTGGAGGAACATCTTCCGGTTTAATGTCTTTCTTACTTATTGGAGACCGCGCAGCAGGTGCCATTAAATCTGGTGGTACTACAAGACGCGCCGCTAAAATGGTTTGTCTTGATTTAGATCACCCTGAAATAATGGACTTCATTCAGTGGAAACTGAAAGAAGAAAAGAAAGTAAAAGCTTTAATAGATGCAGGTTATCCTTCCGATTATGAAGGAGAAGCTTACAGAACAGTTGCCGGTCAGAATAGTAATAACTCTGTTCGTATTCCAAATGATTTCTTCCGCGCTTTAGAAAAAGATACCGATTGGGAATTAAAAGCAAGAACGGATGGAAGAGTAATGGACACAATTCCGGCAAAAGAATTATGGGATAAAATCGGTGAAGCGGCATGGAGATGTGCTGACCCTGGTGTTCAGTTTGACACCACAATCAATGAGTGGCATACTTGTCCGGAAGGAGGAACAATTAACGCCTCTAACCCATGTTCAGAATATATGTTCTTAGATAATACAGCTTGTAACTTAGCTTCTTTAAATCTGAGAAAATACTTTGATGAAGAAGAGTTAACTTTTGATGTAGCTTCTTTCGAACATGCAGCCCGTATATGGACCGTTGTTCTGGAGATTTCGGTACTAATGGCTCAGTTCCCTTCAGAGGAAGTTGCACAATTAAGCTATGAATACAGAACCTTAGGTTTGGGATATGCTAACTTAGGTTCGATGTTAATGGTTTCCGGAATTCCTTACGACAGTGAAAAAGGAAGAGCTATTGCCGGAGCGATAACAGCGATCTTAACCGGAACAGCTTACAAGACATCTGCAGAGATGGCCCAACATCTTGGAGCGTTTGAACGGTTTGAAGATAATCGTGAACACATGATGCGTGTTATGCGCAACCATCGTTATGCCGCTTATAATGCAAACGATGCCTATGAAGGTCTTGAAATCAAACCTCAGGGTATCGACGAAAAAATCTGTCCTGATTATTTATTATCAGCAGCTTGTAAAGCATGGGATGATGCGGTTTCAATGGGTGAAAAATATGGCTATCGTAACGCTCAGGCTACCGTGTTAGCACCAACCGGTACAATCGGATTGGTAATGGATTGTGATACAACAGGTGTTGAGCCTGATTTTGCTTTAGTGAAATTTAAAAAGCTTTCAGGTGGAGGTTATTTTAAAATTATTAATCAATCTATTCCTCAATCATTAAGAAATCTTCGCTATTCAGAGAAGCAAGTTGAAGAGATCGTAAATTATGCAAAAGGAACGGGTAGCATATCGGGTGCACCAGCAATTAACCCGGATACTTTATTAAGTAAAGGTTTAACCCTTGATGAAATTTCAAAAGCTGAAGAAGCTTGTTCTTCTGCGTTCCAGATTAACTTTGCATTTAACCGATGGACATTAGGTGAAGA
>JAHDHT010000128.1:3819-5221 GCA_020631175.1 Chitinophagales bacterium | reverse complement strand
ACAGAGGCCGAAATTAAAGATGCTTATTTCTTAAGCTGGACTCAGGCCTTAAAAGCAAATGCGCTTTATCGGGATGGATGTAAATTATCTCAACCATTATCGAATAAGTCAGATAAAAAGAGACGTAAAATTGCAAAAGACGGTACACCTGTAGGCGAAGTTCTGAATGAAGTAACTGAACCAACAGCGGTAGCAATGAATGGAAATGGTCATTTCAAACCATTAACATCTGAAGAGTTATTAGAGATGTGTATTGATTACATTGAAAAATCTCCGGATACTGCTTTCATGAGAAGACTTTCTGCAATTGTCGATAAAAAGAAATTACCTTCTAAACGTAATGGATTTACAATGAAGGGTAAAATTGATGGTCAATCTATTTTCCTTTCAACCGGTGAATACAAAGATGGAACATTAGGTGAAATTTTTGTCGAAATGCATAAAGAAGGGGCTACTTTAAAAGGCTTATTAAATTGCTTTGCTATAGCCGTTTCAATTGGTTTACAATATGGAGTTCCTTTAGAAGAATATGTAAGTAAGTTCTGCTTTACAAGATTCGAACCTGCCGGTTTTGTTGATCATGATTATATCAGAAACTCAACCTCGGTTGTCGATTATATCTTCAGAGTTTTAGCATACGAATATTTAGGACGTGAAGATTTAATTCATGTTGTTCCTGATCAGGCTAACCAGTTAGAACGTAACGCAGCTATCCATGCAAATGGTAGCGCTGAAAAAAAAACTGAAATAGTCAAAAACATAGGAATAGCGATTCCTAAAAGTGTAAAGGAAGCTAAACAACCTACAGCAGAAGCAAGACAAGCAAGTAACAGTATGAATTCTATGCTGAAAGAAAGTCAGTCTGATGCACCGGCATGCGGTACATGCGGTAATATGACTGTCAGGAATGGCACTTGCTACAAATGTTTAACTTGCGGCTCTACTACCGGTTGTAGTTAAAAAATAAATACAATTAAAATCTTGATAAAATTAAAAATCCCGAAGTCTTCTGGCTTCGGGATTTTTAATTATAATTCTAAAATTATTCGAAGATGAAATTTTGTTTTGAGCCTGTTGCATATGTTCGCTGTGAACGCAAAGAAATTAAAGATGATGAATGGTCTGCTGTTGAATCGTGGATTGAGTTGTCTGAAGATATACCTGAAGAAGCAATAAAAAACATTGAACTCTTTAGTCACCTTGAAATTATATTTGTTTTTGATCAGCTGGATAAAAATAGAGTTGTAAAACATTTAGCAAGACCAAGATCTAATCCCGCCTGGCCGGAGATGGGTATTTTTGCTCAACGAAAAAAGAATCGCCCTAATCCAATTGGACTTACAACGGTTAAAATAGAAGAAGTTAATGGAAGGAAGATAAAAGTTAAAAACTTAGATGCTAT
>JAHDHT010000128.1:1798-3719 GCA_020631175.1 Chitinophagales bacterium | reverse complement strand
TTAAAATAGAAGAAGTTAATGGAAGGAAGATAAAAGTTAAAAACTTAGATGCTATAGACGGCACTCCAATTTTAGACATTAAGCCGGTAATGAAAGCATTTAGTCCGGTTTTAAGTGAAATTCGCGAACCTGAATGGGTCGCAGAATTGATGCGAAATTATTTTTAATCGAAAAATTATCTTGCTCTTTTTTTGATGCTTATTCAAAAGCGACAAATTAACGCACATTATTTTTGAAAAGACAAAATTTCCTCTCTCTTTGATAAAGGAAGGGACAATAGATGCGTTCATTTATTGATTCATGTCCTCCTTGAAAAGGAGGACAGTTTTGTCCATGAGCTTGAAAAGCGAATGCTTACAAAACAGGTGGTTGAATAAAAAAATAAATTGATTTATTTTTTAACAACACAATTATTAAACAGCTATGTTTAATTTTTCATTAATTCGATCAATCAACCATTGTTTATCCGGCAAACTTTTATGCTCTTTTACCTCCTGCTTTAGTTTTTCTAAAGCAAGGTTATTTTCTTTTTTATAAGCAAAAGCTTTAAAAGTGTATTTCAAAAGATTCAGATAAATATTTCGCATATTATCCGAAACTTTTTTATTTCTTTTTAAATATGCTTTAAATGCTTCAATGTGATATTCAAGAGCATCAGTTTCATTGCTCTCATAATGTATTTTTAGTAATAAAACTTTCGAATCTAAATGATAATAGACATCTGTAAATTCAACCTGCATTAATTCCTGTAAGCCCTCCCTGTGCATTTGTTTGTGATAATATAAGTTCGCCATCGAAAAACGATAAGCGTTATCCTGAATGTTTTTATCCAGTTTTTCCTGGTAGTGAATTATAAATTGTTCTACCCATTCATATTCTTTTACTCTTAACGCAATCGACACCATGTTTTTATACGACCATGCGCTAAGCTGACCGTCTGTTAAGATTAATTCCTTTTCAATTGCGGTTTTATAAAGTAAGTATAGTTCAGATTGAAAAGATGTATTTCCTGTATTTATTTTTCTTACAGCATAATTAATTGCATATAGATAAATATCTCTTGCTTCATCTTTGTTAAATTGATCAAGATAGCTATCAAGGTACTCTTTTAAAATACCGAAATGAACGGTTTCATTCGGTTCCATTAAGGACTTTAAAATCCTGTAATAAACAGCAATAGCCGGAACCTGCTCTTCAGGATGCGCTTCCAAAAAAGCCATCGTTTCATCTAATAGTCGTATTTTATAATCTACTGAAAGAATATTTTTACGATTTAAAATTTCACAACTATATTTTAATTTTTCTGATAAATAATAGATGTCCAAATTGTCTATCGTTTTCTGCAGACTTTCATCATTTGTTCTTATTCCTTTTCTATTAAAATAAATGCCTTCAGCTTTTTGAATCAAATGTAAATCGTAATAGTAGTTTGCATTTCGTTTTTTATTGGTCCCAATAGCTTTGGCAGCATCTCTCAAGACACCATTATAATGTTTATCTAATCCTTTTTTCGCAAAATCATTTAAAGCATAAAAATGTGATTTAACAGAATCATTCTCAAAATTGTAAACAGCACAAAACCGTTCTGCTAATACCATCAGATTACTTATCAGGTATCCAATCTCTTTTTCATTGTATGCCCGGTCTGGAAAAGCCTTTTTATACAAGGCTTTTCTTTCCAGGCCTTTATTCACATACCGGGGTCCAAAAGACTTTATAGAATGCCATAATTGAGTTACATCTTCATCCTTGTTAAAGAAAGGTGAAACGACTAAATCATTAAAAAGACGGGTTTCTTTAGCACTAAACTTCTTCAGTAAATCAATGAATTTGTTTTTAAGCATAGTAATCTAGTTTACATTCCTTGCGGTACAGCTGATCAATTCAAACACTATATTAACAAAAATAATTGGAAAAAAAA
>JAHDHT010000128.1:0-1698 GCA_020631175.1 Chitinophagales bacterium | reverse complement strand
TGGAAATACTCCGAAAATGTATTTTCATTTTAATATAAAACATGCCACTTTTATGTTACCAGTAGTATGAAGCAGGTTTTTTCAATCATATCATTCATTTTCATTGCCTTCAATATAGCGCAGGCGCAGAACGATCCTCCTGAAATAATTCAGGATCAAATCTTTTTGCCCAGCAATCCTTTTGATATAATAGTAAACCAGATCGCTATAGATCCGAATGGGGATGATATGCAATTTGTAGCAATTACAGTCCCACCTCAAAACGGAACTGCTCAAATTGATACCTCCGGAACGATACTAACATATTCCAGCTATTCAAATATGCCTGGCGGAGTTGATATGCTTTCAGTAGTAATATGCGATAATGCCTCTTTTTCAGAATGTATAGTTGCCAATATCACTTTGTTTCAAATTTCAGCATTTATTCAAGCGGATAATTTCATAGTTGACTGCAGCATACCGAATGAATTAGATGTATTGGCAAATGATTTTATTGGATTTAATGTAGATTCAGTGCAAATTATTATTGATAATTATCCACAAGAAGGATCAGCTTTTATACAAGATGAGCATATTGTTTACGAATGCACAAACAATACAACAACAGATTCTTTTTCTTATAGCATTCAGGTGTTTACTAATGATGGAAACAGTTACATAACAGATATCCAAAGTGTCTATGTTTTTTCCGATTTTAATCCGGGCAATTCATTTCTCGTTCAGGATGACTTTGCCACAACTTTAACAAACACCCCCATTACAATCGATGTATTAAACAATGATATCATTGCTCCAAACTATTCGGGTTTTATAGACATTCAAATTCTAAGTATTGCATCAAATGCTCAGGTTAATATAAATTTCAATAATACAATCACTTATATCCCCCAAGCAAATTTTACAGGTATCGACTCAATACAGTATCAAGTGATTGAAATTAACTCAGGATATATTTTTGGAGGAGCTCTTGTTTTTGTAAACGTATTAAATGCCGATACTTGTAATAATTGTGTTTGGCCCGGTGATGCCAATAATGATGGAATAACAAACAATCTCGATATTTTAAATATTGGATATGCTTTCGGTGAAATAGGCTTAGTAAGACAAAACGCAAGCACCAATTGGGAGGCGCAATTTTCAGATGACTGGCAGGAAAGTAATTATGATGGAAGTGATTTAAAGTATGCAGATTGTAATGGAAATGGATTAATTGAAAGCGCAGATATTAATGTTGTAAATGAAAATTATAACTTAACTCATGAAAAAACGCAATTACTTGGAGAAGAAGGTAACGGTCCGTCTATGGTATTAATATTTCCTGATGATACACTTTCACCGGGGCAATCAATTCAGGCTACCTTAAGTCTGGGAGATCAGGCCAATCAAGTGCAAAATATTTATGGACTTGCTTTCAGTATTTTTATAGATCCGGAAGTTTTTGATATCGATCAGACTTCTTTTGATGGTGCGTTAGGATGGATTAGTAATAATAACAATAGTATAAGCTTTATAAAGAACTTTTCAGATAATGG
Organism: Chitinophagales bacterium; assembly: GCA_020631175.1. GTDB lineage: Bacteria > Bacteroidota > Bacteroidia > Chitinophagales > JAHDHT01 > JAHDHT01. The sequence goes on along the minus strand of JAHDHT010000128.1, from coordinate 166 downwards.
AAGGATAGACATTGCTATTAGCCGAACAGATCAGGTTGGAGTCGGTGGTTTCGGTGATATCGGAACGCTTGGAATTGTGATGGAAGAAAATTTAATTGTTGAAATTGATCAACTGGATGAATCTGATATTTCTTTTTCGGAAGTGACTGCTATCGATGAAGAAGGA
>JAHDHT010000459.1 GCA_020631175.1 Chitinophagales bacterium | reverse complement strand
AGGCGGTGATGCTGTTTGGGAAGGAATAAGAGTTTATAATGGAAAAATATTTTGTCTGGATCAGCATATTGCAAGAATGCATTATTCTGCTAAAGCACTTTACTTTCAGGATATTCCTTCAGCAGAAAAAATAAAAGAAGCCATAAAGGCAACTTTAAAAGCAAACGGAATGACAGACGGTGCGCATATACGTATGACGCTTAGTCGCGGATTAAAAATCACTTCCGGAATGGATCCGAGATTAAATCAATTTGGATCAACTTTAATTGTGGTTGCTGAATGGAAACCACCTGTTTATCCGGAAAATATAAAGTTAGTCACTGCTGTTCAAAGAAGAAATACACCAATGTGTCTCGATAGTAAAATTCATCACAATAATTTATTAAACAATATCCTCGCAAAAATTGAAGCCAATCTTGCCGGAGCAGATGATGCAATAATGCTCGATATAAATGGTTTTGTAAGTGAAGCTAATGCGACTAATATATTTATGGTGCGGAACGGAGAAGTATTTACGCCACATGCTGATGCCTGTTTAAATGGAATCACCAGAGCAACGATAATTGACTTGTGTAGAATTAACGGTATACCCATAGTAGAAAGAAATATTTCAATGTCTGAGTTTTATAATGCCGATGAAGTATTTGTTACCGGCACGATGGGAGAGTTGACTTCGGTTGGTGAGATCGATGGTCGAATAGTTGAAGATAAATCAGGGAAAGGAATATTAAATCGTTTGAAGCAATTGTTTTACGAAAAAGTAAAAACAGAAGACGAAGTAATTTAATTCGTATATTGTTAAGTTTATACATTTATTAAAATTTCATTGCAAGAAAGTAAACACGGACAAGAATTTAACCACGATGACTTTGCACATAAATATGATGCAGATGTTCTAAACGAAAAAGACCCGATCAGAACGGGCTACCAGCAAATGATGGATAATTTGAAATCCTTTGCTACAGGTAGCAAAAGGATTTTGGATTTAGGCTGTGGTACAGGCAACTCAATTTTGTGCCTTCCCAAAGATGCTTCAATTACAGGAGTAGACGTTTCTAAAAAAATGATGGAACGAGCTAAAGTAAAAACGGAAGACTTTAAGGACGTACAATTTGTACAATCAGATATTTTAAATTGTTTCGATCAATTGGATGGAAAGTTTGATTTAATCATCAGTACCTATGTCATTCATCATTTGGAAGCAGATGAAAAAGCACTGTTGTTTGAACGGTGTAAAAACCAACTTACTGAAAAGGGGAAAATTTTCTTCGGTGATTTAATGTTTTTGAATTTGGACTATGAAAAATCAATGCACGAAAAATATCCGCGACTAATTCCTTGTTTTGAAGAGGAGTTTTTCTGGGACGCTAAAAATGAAATGCAAGCAATGGAAAATATTGGATTAGCTCCTGAATTAGAAAGTATTTCTGATTTATCGCATGTGATAAAAATACAAGTTTAAAACTTCTCTTCAACGCCTAAACCAAACAAAGCATAATCATATATCACAGGATCATCAGCATTAAACTGCTTCAAATTTTCTGTAAGCTCTATGGTCGTTTGCCAGTCTCGTTGTTTCCGTTGAATTAATCCCAGCTTACGACCAACCCGTTCTACATGTACATCAAGCGGACAGAGTAATTGATCAGTTCTTATATTTTTCCAGATTCCAAAATCAA
>JAHDHT010000127.1 GCA_020631175.1 Chitinophagales bacterium | reverse complement strand
AATCAGAAAAGTGCGGAAGAAAAAAGAGACTGGACTCAATCTTTTGAATCATTAAGCTCTCAAATTCTTACCGTTCTTACGCTGCTAATTCTTGGTCAACAAGCTTTTGGAAATTAAATAATGGCTAGCACTAAGGAAGAACGTCGTCAAGCAGATTTAGCTTTAAAACAAAGCATATTAACGGCTATCGATTATCTGAAAGAGCTTTTCAGAAAATGGTGGCTATATATAATTTTTGGAGTATTAGCATGGTTTGCAGCACAATGGTATATAGGAAGACAAATAAGCACCTATACAGCGATTTTAACTTTTATGACTAATGAGGATTCTGACGGAGGTGTTTCTCCTTTAATGAAAATTGCTACTCAATTTGGCGTTTCAGGTGCATCCGGAAAAGTGAATGCTGATAAAATAGTTGAATTAATACGTTCCAGAATGATCATCATTAATACTTTACTGGATGAGCATGAAGGAGAATTATTAATTAACCATTTTCAAAAAGCCTACAATGTAAATGAGTGGTATGAAGAATATCCTGACTTTCAGAATTATAGCTTTCGAACGAATTCAATAGATTCATTTAATCTAATCGAAAACAAAATTTCTCAGGATATTTATAAAGTAATTACCAGAGAACATATGCTTGCAAATGCATCAGAAAATGGTATCATAACGGTTAAATATACTTCAGAAAAAGAACAGTTTTCTCAAGTTTTTCTTGATCGATTGATGGATAGAATTAATGAATTTTATGTTACCCGAACGAATGAGAAAGATAGAGAAACCTACGAAATAGTAAAACGATATACAGACTCATTGAGCTATCAACTCAATGCAGCAGAAACGAACCTTGCTAATTGGAAGGATAAAAACTTGCGTACAATTAAAAATAAAGGATTGCTTACAGAGCTTCAATTATTACGTAAAATCGAAACCTTAAATACAGCTTATAGTGAAGCTCTTAAAAATCACGAACTAGCTAAATTCAATTTGGTTAGTAATACGCCAATTCTTCAAGTGATAGATATGCCGGTATTACCGTTGAAAAAGAATAATCCGAATATTTTAATGATTTATCTGGCATTTATTTTGGCAGCATTTTTCGTCGCAACAATACTTATCATCTTCTGGAAGATTATTCGCGATGCACTACGTGTGGAATGATTTTTCAGTTAGCCTTTTATTTAACGGCTTTCAATAAATATCTTTACAGCTTTAAAAACCGAAAATGAACATAACAAAAACACATATAGAAGGCCTTATTATTATAGAGCCGAGAGTATTTGAAGATGACAGGGGCTTTTTCTATGAAAGCTGGAACGCGCAAACTCAACAAGCAAATGGCTTAGATTATAATTGGGTTCAGGATAATCACGCAAAATCATCTTATGGCGTTGTTAGAGGCTTACATTATCAATGTAACCCAATGGCGCAGGCAAAACTCGTTAGAGTAAGCAAAGGAGCTGTAGTTGATGTTGCCGTTGATTTAAGAAAAAACTCACCGACTTACGGTGACCATGTTTCCATTCTTTTATCGGCAGAAAACAAAAAGCAGTTTTTAGTGCCCAGAGGTTTTGCTCACGGTTACGCTGTTGTCAGTAAAACCGCAGAGTTTCTATATAAATGTGATAATTTCTATAGCAAAGAAGATGAGGGAGGAATTCACCCCACAAATAACGGTCTTAAAATTGATTGGGGATTGAAAAAAGAACTTATGATCTTAAGCGAAAAAGATCAGAAAGCTCCCGATTTTGAAAATTGCATTAATAATTTCGAATAATGAAAGTTATTGTAAGTGGTGCCTCGGGTCAGCTTGGTCAGTGTCTTAAAGATCAGGTTAATCATTTCCCAAATTATAGTTTTCAATTTTTTGATCGTATTGGATTAGACATTACGGATTCCGAAGCAGTTGAGAAAATTATTAAAGATGAAAAAGCTTCATTTTTTATTAATTGCGCTGCTTATACTGCAGTAGATAAAGCTGAAGAAGAAAAAGAAATAGCATATCAGATAAACGGACAGGCTGTTAACGGTCTTGGTAGGATATGTAAAGAAAATAATGTCCGTTTAATTCATATTTCAACTGATTATGTTTTTAATGGAACATCATCAATTCCGTACGAAGTTAATGCACCTAAAGACCCTCAATCAGTATATGGGGCTTCAAAATCGGAAGGAGAAGATGCATTAAAAGACACCAATTCGATAATCATTAGAACATCTTGGGTTTATTCCGAATATGGAAAAAACTTTTTGAAAACCATGATTAGGCTTGGTGGTGATCGTGATGAATTAAATGTAGTCAGCGATCAGGTTGGTTGTCCGACTTACGCAGGTGATCTTGCCTATGCAATTTTGCAAGTGATGGATCGTGCTGATAATAAAGAATTAAAAGTTTTACATTATTGTAATAGTGGAGAAACAAATTGGTGTGGCTTTGCTCAAACAATTATGGAAATTGCAGAATTAGATTGTAAAGTAAATCCGATACCAACAAGTGATTATCCAACACCGGCCAAACGGCCTTCCTATAGTCTTTTGTCATTAAATGATATCACAAGAGATTATGGAATTTCAATTCCATATTGGAAAGACAGTGTAGAAAAATGTATTAAAAAATTAAAAGCATCAGAAAATGACAATTGATATAAATCAACTACTTGAAATCAGTAAAGAAGCCGGAGAGGCCATTTTAAAAATTTATGAATCAACAATTGACGTTGATTATAAAGAAGATAAAAGCCCATTAACAGATGCCGATCGCGCTTCAAACCAGGTGATCGTTGATGGATTAAAAAAGTACTATCCGGAAGTTCCAATTATTTCTGAAGAAATAAAGAATGATCAATACGAAACAAGAAAAGACTGGGATTGGTGTTTTATTGTTGACCCATTGGATGGAACAAAGGAGTTTATAAAGAGAAACGGAGAATTTACAACTAACATCGCTTTAATTCACAAAGGTGTTCCGGTTGCCGGAGTTGTACACGTTCCTGTTACCAATGAATATTATTTTAATAATATCGGTGAAGCGGCAAAATATCAAAAAGATGGAGGTGAAACTAAAACACTTTCTATTCAGCAGCCGGGTGAAACCGTAGTTATAATGGGAAGTCGTTCGCATATGAATGACGATACAATGGCTTTTGTTGAAGAACAGAAAAAGAATTACAAAGAGGTAGAGTTTATTTCGGCGGGTAGTTCATTAAAGTTAGTTAAAGTCGCATCAGGAGAAGCGCATATGTATCCAAGGTTTGCTCCAACTATGGAATGGGATACAGCAGCCGGTCAGGCAGTGGTTGAAGCAGCAGGAGGAAAAGTTTATCGACATCCTGAAATGACACCTTTGAGATATAATAAAGAGAATCTGCTTAATCCACATTTTTTAGTTACCGTTTTATAAGTTGCAGTTTCCGATACGATGTGTTGTAATTGGTTGCGGACGGATAGGGCACCGTCACGCATCTATAATTCAGAATCATCCTGATTTTGAATTGATGGCAATTGTTGAAGTTGATGAACAGAAACATGAAAAGCTATTTAATTCTTTTGGAGTTAAAGTATTTGCTTCGATAAATGAGCTGAATTTATCCGAAATAAAATTTGATTTAGCATCTGTTTGCACACCTAACGGTCAGCATAATGAGCATGCCGATCAAATGATTGATTTTGGAAAGCATGTACTCGTAGAAAAACCATTTAGCTTATATGCACCCGAAACTGAAAAGCTTATTCAAAAAGCAAAGGATAAAAACTTACAGCTTTTTGGAGTAATGCAAAATCGATATAGCCCACCAAGCAGGTGGTTGAAGTCTCTTATTGAAGAGAATCGTTTAGGAAATATTTATTCAGTAGTAATTAATTGCATTTGGAACCGGGAAGCGGCATACTTTACTGAGAGTTCATGGAAGGGGAATCTGCATCAAGATGGAGGTCCCTTATTCACTCAGTTCAGTCATTTTGTAGATACACTATACTGGCTGTTTGGTAAAGTAGAAATAACTCACGCTGAATTTCAAACGTATAAACTTGGAGCTTATATAGAATTTGAAGATAGTGGTTTGTTTTCTTTCCGTTTAAAAGATGGAGGACACGGGACATTTAATTATTCCATAGCAGCTTATGAATCTAACCTTGAAAGCAGTATTACAATCATTGGAGCTAATGGAAGTGTGAAAGTGGGTGGTCAGTATATGAATGAAGTACAGATTTGCAACATAGCCGGATATTCAATGCCTGAACTTGATGCATCTTCACCACCCAATAATTACGGCCCATATAAAGGAAGCGCAGCCAACCATCACTTTGTATATGAGAACATTGCATCTGAATTTAATGGTAAAACATCAATGATTGCAACAGCTAAAGAAGGTGCTGCAGTAGTTGCTATAATAAACGATGTGTACGCTTTTAGAGCTAAGGCTTCTAATGATAATTAAAAGGCAAGCTTATTTATTTATAATCTCAATTTTCTGAGTGTAATAATTCCCATTTATCTCAATTCTCATAATGTACAAACCATCGGGTAAGTTTTCAATTTGAATTTGTTGTCTGGAATTATTATTCGCTTTTTTATTCAGTAATAATTCCCCTTTAAGATTATATAACTCAACATCAGATAATTCCTGATTGCTTTCAATATTCAAAATACCAATTGAATTAGGATTGGGGAATATGTTGACTAATGTTTTTGAGAAATCACCATGAATAGAAGTATTTAAATCAATATTATAACTCAACTGTGTGTCATTGATTAGTGAAACAGTATCAATAATACTTTCATTATCAATATTAATCCTAATTTCATAAAGGCCTTTAAATCCCCGAAATTCTGCCGATCCTAAATTATTCGTTATGGCACTTTCTTCTGTCCACCATTCATTAAAGAGTTTATTAAAAGTAACATCAGCTGCAGGTTTATTATTCCAGTCTAAGTCAAACAGGTTTCCCGATCCGAATTGATGTGTTCCATCCCAAATTCCCCAAAACATAAACATATCTACATTTTGAATACTAAAAATCATTGTTAGAAAATCATCTAAATAACTAGCGGCAATTTCAGGGTCAATTCGTGGATCAAGAAAATCATATTCTGTTATTTTTAAAGGAAGACCAAACTCATTTTCGAAATCATTTAAAATGCTTTCAACCTCATAAATTGAAGTTGGGAATAATCCCTGATGAGCTTGAAAGCCAATACCATTTAAATCAGCTCCACCATCAATTATCTCTGAAATAGTATTTTTAAGAAATTCATAATCAGTGCCCTTGTATTGTTGATTAGAAATTGTAACGTAATCATTTATTACCTGAGGCTTATCAGGTACTAAAGTTCTAAACTGGTTTAATATCTCTAAATAATATTCTCTTCCGGTGGTATAAGTTCCAAATCCGGCAAGAGACATTTCATAATCGCGATTTGTAGTTGTTTCATTTAATACGTCATATTCATCAAATACATTTTGTAACTCTGGGTGAGTCAGAATGAAATCAACCCATTCATTTGTTCGATCGATAATGTATTGAGGGTCGTTGGCATTCATTTCTAAATCGTAAGGTAAATTTACCCACCCCGGCCACAGTAAGGTATGAAATCGGATATTATAATTATTATCCTTAAGCCAGTTTACGGCATTCACTTTTTGGTTGAAAGGAACAATCCATCCTTCTTCAATGCCAGGCCATTTAAACGAATTACCAGGAGTTACCCAATTAAAAGTATGCCCTTCGCCGTCAAGATTTAATAGTTTATTCTCGTATTCCTGAGTTTGGTTATTATTATCAGCGAATCTGCTTAGATTAATTTCTGTTCCCCAGGCAAAATCATGTTCTATCATATTGATTTCAACAGATGCCCCTTCTACGGGAATGTTGCCGGCATCCAAAACAAGTACTTCCAAATCTGCTTTTCTGTTCTGCTCAATACGATTTTCAGCATCAACCCTCCAGGGAGCATTTGCTTCATAACCCCCATATTTTTCATTGTGTAAAACGAGAGGCATTTCATTTAGCAAATAGTTGTTTCCAAAATTTAAAATATTAACTCCTGCCAATTCAATTTCTTGAATTTCCCATGCTAAGCCTAAACTTATAATTAATTCATCCGGCAAATAGGTTGCACTTGCCTGAAATGGGATAAGATATTGATTCCATTGGTCTTCTAGTTGAATCGTAATTGATTCTTCAAAAATCGAATTATCATTTGCTTGGATGCCTAAAGTTACTTTGCCAAATGAGTTAACATTATTTGTTTTGCGAAGATTAATAACTAGTAAGCATACATCATTTTCAGTAATGGTTACTTGGTTAGAAATACCCCAGCCACTGTCAAAAAAATAGCCTCCTTCGATTTCGTTTAAAATATTGGTTACTTGAGTGAACTCCTGGGTCGCTGTTGTAAGCGACAAAATGTCGAGAGCTCCATAATTATAATCAATATCCAGATTTTCTGTTTCTGTATCAAACATCATCCATTCACCGTTTTCTAATCCGTAAGTGTCAGAAATCATTTGTTGTGTTAGCAGGTGGTAGTTATCCTGGGCAAAGATGTTACTGCTAAATAGCAGTATTGTTAATCCGATTATTCTCATTGAGCTTTTTCACATTAAGAAAGATAAATATATAAAATTGCTAATATTATTTGCTAAAAGGTAGAAATATGCTTTGATTGTGTAATCTGAAGCCAAACTACAGATATTTGCCTTTTCAACACCTAAAATTCAATTGATTAAGTGCTGTTTAGCACGAAAGAAATTCCGTATATTTGCAGCCGCTAATGGCAAGCCTTTTAAATCAAATATTCGGGCCAATTCTTGAGCGGCTGCCTGAAAATAACCGCCTCGAAAGAATTTGGATTCTAGCCAAGGTAGATTTCAAAAAACGGTATTACGATAGTGGATTAGGTCTTATATGGGCCTTGTTAAATCCATTACTCCGATTAGCCGTTTATACCCTTGCATTTGCCTATATAAGAACCTCAAGGATAGATAATTTCGCACTTTATCTCTTCCCGGGGCTGCTCGTATGGTTGTTTTTTATGGAAGTCACCAATAGTGGAATGACAATAATGAAGGCTAAACGCTATCTAATAGAAAATATCCAGTTTAACTGGATCGATATATATCTTGCCTCTGCAGGAAGCGCATTTATAGGCTTTTGCTTTAATTTTGTGGCCTTTTTTATCATGAGCACCTATCTTGAAGTATATCCTTCGGTTTATACCTTATGGTTTCCTTTACTTATGATCAATATTTTACTGATCAGTATGGGCTTTGCCATCATTCTATCATCGATAAACATCTTTTTAAAAGATATTAATCATGTTTGGGCAATTGTAACGCTGGCAGGATTCTGGACAGCACCCATTTTCTTTACTATTGAAGATATTATGGCCAAAATACCATGGACGGTATATGTGCATCCTGCTACAGCGACTATTGTAAATCTAAGGAAGGCTCTTTTTTATCACGAACAAATGGACTGGCATTTGTTTGCGGTTGGATGGATTTATGCAGTGGTCGTTCTTTTTATTGCTTATTTGTTTTTCAAGTGGGCCTCACCCTATGCAATTGAAAAAGTATAATGAGTCAAAGAGAAACAGTTATATCGCTAAGGAATGTCTCAAAAACGTTTAGTATCAAAGATGCCAATGTAGATAGCATCAGAGACCGAATTTTTAATGTTTTAAAAATTAATGAATCCAGAAAAATTCAAGCCTTACAGCCGGTAGATCTAGACATTAAAAAAGGTGAATTTTTCGGTATTATCGGACGGAATGGAAGTGGTAAATCGACGCTACTTAAAATAATAATGGGAGCAATTCGTCCTGATCAGGGTGGAATTGTAGATACGACAGGGAAGATGATGCGCCTTTCTCTTGCAATGGGTTTTGATCCAGGTCTTACAGCAAGAGAAAATATATATGTTAACGGTTCTTTGCTTGGTATTACATTCAAGCAGATTGGAACTAAGTTTGATGAAATAATTGCGTTTGCAGAACTTGAGAAATTTGTAGATACCAAGGTGAAATTTTATTCTACCGGTATGCGTTCAAGATTAGCTTTTGCAATTGCCGTACATGCCGAAGCTGATATTTTTCTCTTTGATGAGTTTTTTGGTGGTGTAGGCGATTTGCGATTCAAGGCAAAATCAGATAAAGTTTTTAAAGAAAGGATGTTGGGTAACAAAACAATTGTAATTGTGAGTCACAGTATGCAAATTATTCAACAATATTGTAATCGTGTTTTGTGTATAGATAAAGGGAAAATAATAGGCGTAGGCCCAACGCAGAAGATGATTAATATTTATAAAGAAGAAATAAAAAAACGATAATATGAAAATTGCAGTAATTGGAACAGGTTATGTCGGATTGGTATCCGGAACATGTTTTGCTGAAACAGGCAATCAGGTTACCTGCGTTGATATTGATGCAGCCAAAGTAGAAAGAATGAAAAACGGTGAGGTTCCAATTTACGAACCTGGTTTAGAAACTTTATTTCATCGGAATACAAAACAAGACAGATTAAAATTTACCACTTCTCTTTCGGAGGGAATAAAAGAAGCAAAAATAATTTTTCTTGCTTTACCTACTCCTCCCGGTGAAGATGGTTCAGCTGATTTATCATATGTTTTAAAAGTTGCTCAGGATTTGAGTACCATTATTACGGATTATAAAGTTATCGTTGATAAGAGTACGGTGCCGGTAGGGACAGCAGAAAAAGTACATGCAGAATTAGCTAAAAACTTAGATACTGATTTATTCGACGTAGTTTCAAACCCTGAATTTTTACGGGAAGGAGTTGCTGTTGATGATTTTATGAAACCGGATCGTGTAGTGATTGGAACTTCATCTGATCGTGCTCAGGAAATAATGCGTCAGTTATATGAACCGTTTGTTCGTCAGGGCAACCCTATTCATTTTATGGATGAAAGAAGTGCTGAGATGACAAAGTATGCAGCGAATTCATTTTTAGCGACAAAGATTAGTTTCATGAATGAAATAGCCAACTTATGCGAAAAGGTAGGCGCTAATGTTGACGCGGTAAGAATTGGAATCGGAAGTGATACCAGAATAGGTAAACGCTTTTTATTTCCGGGAGTTGGATATGGCGGATCTTGTTTTCCGAAAGATGTGCAGGCATTAGCGAAAACGGCTGAAGAGAATGATTACGATTTCAGAATATTAAACTCTGTAATGCACGTTAACAAATTACAGAAGAATGTATTAGCGGATAAGATTATTCAATATTTCGACGGTAATGTTGAAGGTAAAACGGTTGCCTTATGGGGTTTGGCATTTAAACCGAACACAGATGATATTCGCGAAGCTCCGGCTTTGCATATTATAGATCGTTTAGTCGAAGCAGGCGCAAAGATTAAAGCATTTGATCCGGAGGCGATGGAAAATGTAAAAAATCAAATTGGGGATAAAATTGAATATGTCTCGAATCAATATGAAGCTTTGGAAGGAGCAGATTGTTTGGCAATTGTTACTGAATGGCAGGTTTTCCGAACACCTGATTTCAATAAAATTAAAAACAGCTTGAAAGAAGCTGTAATTATGGATGGAAGAAATCTATACGACATTGATAAAATGGCCTCTTTAGGTTTCTTTTATGAAAGTATAGGCAGACCGTCTGTTAATATTAATGCTTTAATTAACTAAGTAGTTAAATCTAAAATGAAAAAAGTTTTAATTACCGGTGCTGCAGGATTTTTAGGTTCTCATTTATCGGATAAAATGATCAATGAAGGTTATCACGTTTTAGCGATGGATAATCTTGTAACCGGCAATATGGATAATATTGCACATTTGATGCCATTAGAACAATTTGAATTCTATCATCATGATGTTACCAAATACATTCATATTCCCGGTGACTTAGATTATATTTTACATTTCGCTTCACCTGCAAGTCCGATCGATTATTTAAAAATTCCGATACAAACTTTAAAGGTAGGGGCTTTAGGAACCCATAATGCTCTTGGAGTCGCTAAAGCAAAAAATGCAAGAATACTTGTAGCATCCACTTCCGAGGTATATGGTGATCCTTTAATACATCCACAACATGAAGAGTATTGGGGTAATGTAAATCCTATCGGTCCCAGAGGTTGTTATGATGAAGCCAAGCGGTTTTTGGAATCGATAACGATGGCTTATCATAATCATCATGGAGTGGAGACTCGAATTGTACGGATATTTAATACTTACGGGCCAAGAATGCGACCTGATGATGGGAGAGCATTACCTGCGTTTTTCTCTCAGGCAATAAGAGGAGAGGATATAACTATTTTCGGAGATGGCTTACAGACCCGTTCGTTTTGTTATGTAGATGATTTAGTAGATGGTATTTATCGTTTATTATTATCTGATTATAGTTTGCCGGTTAATATTGGTAACCCTGAAGAGATTTCTATTTTAGGAGTTGCTAAAGAAGTGATAGAGATTACCGGCAGTAAATCAAAGCTTATTCATAAAGATTTGCCGAAGGATGACCCGAAAGTGCGTCAGCCGGATATTAGTAAGGCAAAAGAACTATTAGGATGGTCGCCTAAATATTCCAGAAAACAAGGATTGGGTTTGACTTATGATTATTTCAAGGGGATAATTTCTTAGTAGCA
>JAHDHT010000458.1 GCA_020631175.1 Chitinophagales bacterium | reverse complement strand
TTGATTCAATTAAGCTATCATCTTGGTTTCGGACCGCAATACAGTCCGAAACAAGCAGATTTTTTGTTCGCTTTACAGGATGGAAGATTTACCAGCGAACCGGATAATCGAAGTCTCTACCTCAGCAATGAAATTTCGGCATATTTAAAGCAATTTTTACCCTGTAATTTGCAAGAATCCACTCAAATAAAACTAGGCCGTAAAGATCGTATTCAGCTCACTGAAGGACTATTAAAATACTATCAAATGCACATTGAAAATTTTGGTAAACTGAAATCGCTGCCGGTTATGATTTCCGTTTTTAACAGTCTTAATGATTTTTAATACTTCAGCTATGGATTCTGCATGATTTTTGCAGTAAATTCAATGCTTAAGAGAGATCACCAGCTTGCAGGAATGATGGAATCTTTTGACAAATTTCAGGGTTTAGTTGTTGTATTCAAAACAGAAAAGCCCTTAAAGCGTTTTTAATAAAGCAGGGACGGAGAGTTAAAATATGGCAAAAAGTAATTACGATTTATTGATCAGCAAATTAGATGCTTTCATCCGAAAGTTTTACATCAATAAATTAATCAGAGGTTTATTATACAGCATCGGGATCATTCTCTTTGCCTTCTTATTAATTGCTGTACTCGAATATTTCTTTTATTTCCCGGGAACCATTCGTAAAGGTTTGCTTTATGGATTTTTTGGATTGAGCGGCATTATTTTTATTTCTATGGTGCTTTATCCTTTCCTTCAGTTTTTACGATTGGGAAAAGTGATTAGTCATGAAAAAGCTGCTTCAATTATTGGAACGCATTTTACGGATGTAAAAGATCGATTATTAAATGTTTTACAATTAAAAAATCAGACAAGCGATTATCAAAGTAAAGAATTAATTGAAGCGAGTATTAATCAAAAAGTGGAAACACTTAAACCAGTACCTTTTACAAATGCGATAAATCTTTCCGGTAATAAGCGTTATTTAAAATATGCTTTAATTCCATTAAGTGTTTTAGTTATTCTTTTGTTTGGCGCACCAAATATTATTTGGGACAGTACCGATCGATTAATTCGAAACAATGAAGAATTCAGTAAACCTGCCCCTTTCTATTTTGATGTTTTAACCAAAGATTTAGAAGCCATTCAAAATGAAGATTTATTAATTGATGTTGCCGTAAGCGGAACAGCTTTGCCGAAGAATGCTTACATCAACTATAATAATTTTTCTTATAAATTAAATCAAAAATCTGCTGCTGAATTCACTTATAATTTTTCTAATCTTCAAAAAGATCTGGAATTTTATATTGAAGCAGATGGCTTTACATCTGAAACCTATAAGCTAACCGTTATTCCTAAGCCATCAATCATCGGTTTCGATGTGGAATTAGATTACCCGAGATATACCGGCAAGAAAGACGAACGCTTAAACAACACGGGTGATGTTGTAGTACCTTACGGGTCGCGCATTGCATGGAATTTTAAAGCAGCGAATACAGAAGATGTAACCATGCGCTTCAGAGATACGCTAATGACTACACAAAGAAAAAGTGATAGTGATTTTGGTTATGAAAAACGTTTTTACAGAGACGATCAGTATACTGTCTATGTTTCGAATGACCGGATCAAAAACGGTGACTCTATAGGTTATACGATTAATATTATTCCGGATTTATATCCAAACATTAATGCAGAAGAAGTAAAAGACT
>JAHDHT010000457.1 GCA_020631175.1 Chitinophagales bacterium | reverse complement strand
ATGACCTGAAAAAACAAGTTCTATATGGAAGGATAATAATAGTTGTATTGTCTTTGATTGCATTAGGCTTAGCCTATGCGCCTCCTAAAGCCATTTTCAGTATCGTAAAACTTGCTTTTACCGGCTACTCCATTTTATTTATTCCTACAGTTATTATTTTGTTTTTAAAGCAGAAAACTAATTTAGCTTTAAATACTTCTTTAATAAGCGGAGTTGTTGTTTTTTTAATTTCATATTGTACACCAGTTCCTGCAAATTGGTTTTTTGGATTTGAACCCTTTATTGGAATTTTATTTTTTCAGGCATTAACATGCGCTATAATTATTAAAGTAGGTAAAAAAACAACTTAAATTAAGTTTAAAAGAAATGTTGTAAAGGTCCTTTTCCATTTCCAAAAGAAAAATCTTTACCGGCAATGATCGCTTGTGTTATATAGGCTTTTGATAATTTTACTGAATCTTCCAGATTATTTCCCTGTGCTAAAAAAGAGGCTATACAAGAAGATAAAGTACAACCTGTTCCATGTGTATTATTTGTTTCAATAGTAGGTGCGGCAAATTGATGTACTTCATTATTAATATCAATAAATAAATAGTCTTTACTTTCCCTGCCGGGTAAATGACCGCCTTTTAATAAGACAGACACCTCATATTCAATTCCTAAACGAACAGCAGAATCCCGCATTGTGTTTCGTTCAATAACTTTGTTATTTAGTAAAATTTCTGCTTCAGGTATATTGGGCGTAATTAAATCACAAAGTGGAATTAAATCATGAATCATTGCTTGTATTGCATCATGATCTAAAAATGTTTTTCCACTTGTTGAAGCAAACACTGTATCTAAAACAATATTTTTTTGAGGATATGCTTTCAATAATTTTGCAATTAATTGTACAGCCTCAATATTCGGTAACATCCCAATTTTAACGGCATCAAATTTTATGTCCGCCGTCAAAGCCAGAAATTGATTTTCAATCATAGACAAACTCACGGGTTCGATAGCAACAATACCTTTAGTGTTTTGAGCGGTTAAAGCTGTAATTACACTTGCTGCATATGTTCCGGTAGCACCACAAGTCTTTATATCGGCCTGTATTCCGGCACCGGCAACCGAATCGCTGCCGGCAATTGTTAAAACCTTAGAGATGTACGATTTATTATTCACTCAGATTGAAGATAAACAATTAACATAAAAAGTAAATTATCCAATACTTCTTATCACAGACCACTCAACTTTTACAGTTAATTTTCTACTTAAAATTGGGCAACAATTTATAAGTATTTCTTCCATTTCGGCAGGTTTCAAATTCGCCTGAAAGAAAATATCTAAAGGTATTTGAACCTTTTCAAGATCCTTTTCACAATCAAGATTTCTTGTTCCTAAACTAATCATATGGATTCTTTCTGCATTAGGACCTAGCTTTTCAATACGATGAATCAGACTAACTGCACCTATCAAATCTGTATCTCTAACAGGATTTAAATGTTGTGTAGACAAAATTTCCTCTTGCATTACATTTTTATAATCAGCAGACACAATATTGCAAACAACAGGAACAATTAACCCACCACTAATAGCAATGCCTTGTTCTCCATAGCGCTTGGTATTAAAATGGACGGGATGTGCATTTCTAAATAAGTTACAATAAATACTACTTTGAGAAAGATCCATTTTATTGACCGGCTGGTGTAAAA
>JAHDHT010000456.1 GCA_020631175.1 Chitinophagales bacterium | reverse complement strand
CAATACTCTTTGACAAAGAAGGAAAAATTAAGGGCATTAGCCAAAAAGAATATACTCAGATTTATCCTCAGCCGGGTTGGGTAGAACATGACCCCGAAGAAATATGGGAAACGCAGTTTGCTGTGGCAAAAGATGTTTTGAAACAGCACGCCATAAACGCAGATCAAATTGAATCTATCGGCATCACCAATCAACGGGAAACCATTATTGTCTGGAATGCTGAAAACGGCAAAGCGATTCACAATGCTATCGTTTGGCAAGATCGAAGAACTGCCGAAATCTGTAATCAACTTAAAGCCGAAGGGCTTGAACCTTATGTTAAAGAAAATACCGGCTTAGTCATTGATGCCTATTTTTCAGGCACTAAAGTAAAATGGATACTTGATCATGTTGAAGGTGCCCACGCTTTAGCTAAAGAAGGAAAATTGAGATTTGGAACGGTCGATAGCTGGCTGATCTGGAAACTGACCAAGGGACAACATCATCTTACCGATTATAGCAATGCCTCAAGAACATTATTATACAATATAAAAGCCCTCAAGTGGGATGAAAAACTTTGCAGCACATTGCAGGTACCTTCTTCCATGCTTCCGGAGGTTAAAAATTCTTCAGGACTCTTTGCTGAAACAGTTTCGGATTTATTCGGTCTTGCTATTCCGATTTGCGGCGTAGCAGGTGATCAACAAGCCGCTCTTTTCGGGCAGTGTTGTTTCAATGCCGGCGAAGCTAAAAACACCTATGGCACCGGTTGTTTTATGCTTATGAACACCAAAGATCAACGAATTGAATCAAAAAACGGATTGATTACAACAATAGCCTGGGGGATAGATGGAAAAGTAGATTATGCTTTGGAAGGGTCTGTTTTTATTGCCGGTGCTGCGGTACAATGGCTTAGGGATGAATTGAAAATTCTTGATGCGGCGCCCGATTCAGAATACTTCGGTTCGAAAGTGCCCGATAATGGTGGAGTTTACGTGGTGCCCGCATTCGCAGGTTTAGGCGCTCCTTACTGGGATATGGAAGCCAGAGGTGCTATTTACGGCTTAACAAGAGGAAGCACTAAAGCCCACATCATAAGAGCTACGCTCGAATCACTCGCCTATCAAACAGCTGATGTATTGGGTGCTATGGAAGCAGATAGTAATATCAAATTAAGTAAACTGAAAGTGGATGGAGGAGCTTCAAATAACAATCTGCTGATGCAGTTTCAATCCGACATATTAAATGTAGGCGTTCAGCGGCCTGAGATTGCTGAAACAACTGCACTCGGAGCCGCCTATCTTGCCGGTTTGGCAACTGGTTTTTATAATCTGGAACAGATTCAAAAACTAAATCCTATAGATGCTGAATTCGACCCTGGAATGTCAGAAAATGAGCGCTTAAAGCTTTATGATGGATGGAAAAAAGCGGTTAAACGAACGATGAGTTAATTCAAATTACTTTTGTTAAAATATTTATGCGATATTATGGCGGATTCCTGAACAAAACAGGAGCTTGTCGCATATGAAACTTGAATTAAGCTTAATTGTACTTTTTGTTTTTGGGTGGATGGATATACTGCCTGCTCAGGATTTGAACCTCGGTTTAGAAGAATGGGAAACATCTGAAGGCTTACTATGTGTTTATGAAGAACCTCTAGGTCCATGGTTGAGTATTAATCTATTATGTAATTTCGGCGGACCAGAAACCGTAATGA
>JAHDHT010000455.1 GCA_020631175.1 Chitinophagales bacterium | reverse complement strand
TTTTACACCAGCCGGTCAATAAAATGGATCTTTCTCAAAGTAGTATTTATTGTAATTTATTTAGAAATGCGCATCCCGTCCATTTTAATACTAAGCGCTATGGAGAACAAGGCATTGCTATTAGTGGTGGTTTAATTGTTCCTGTTGTTTGCAATATTGTGTCTGCTGATTATAAAAATGTTATGCAGGAGGAAATTTTGTCTACACAACATTTAAATCCTGTTAGAGATACAGATTTAATAGGTGCAATTAGTCTGATTCATCGTATTGAAAAACTTGGTCCTAATGCAGAACGAATCCATATGATTAGCTTAGGAACAAGAAATCTTGATTGTGAAAAGGATCTTGAAAAGATTCAAATACCTTTAGATATTTTCTTTCAGGCGAATTTGAAACCTGCTGAATTGGAAGACATACTCATAAATTGTTGCCCAATTTTAAGCAGAAAATTAACTGTAAAAGTTGAATGGTCTGTGATAAGAAGTATTTAATAATTTACTTTTTATGTTAATTGTTTATCTTCATTTGGAGTGAATAATAAATCGTACATCTCTAAGGTTTTAACAATTGCCGGCAGCGATTCGGTTGCCGGTGCCGGAATACAGGCCGATATAAAGACTTGTGGTGCTACCGGAACATATGCAGCAAGTGTAATTACAGCTTTAACCGCTCAAAACACTAAAGGTATTGTTGCTATCGAACCCGTGAGTTTGTCTATGATTGAAAATCAATTTCTGGCTTTGACGGCGGACATAAAATTTGATGCCGTTAAAATTGGGATGTTACCGAATATTGAGGCTGTACAATTAATTGCAAAATTATTGAAAGCATATCCTCAAAAAAATATTGTTTTAGATACAGTGTTTGCTTCAACAAGTGGAAAAACATTTTTAGATCATGATGCAATACAAGCAATGATTCATGATTTAATTCCGCTTTGTAATTTAATTACGCCCAATATACCCGAAGCAGAAATTTTGCTAAATGACAAAGCTATTGAACGAAATACAATGCGGGATTCTGCTGTTCGTTTAGGGATTGAATATGAAGTTTCTGTCTTATTAAAAGGCGGTCATTTACCCGGCAGGGAAAGTAAAGATTACTTATTTATTGATATTAATAATGAAGTACATCAGTTTGCTGCACCTACTATTGAAACAAATAATACGCATGGAACAGGTTGTACTTTATCTTCTTGCATAGCTTCTTTTTTAGCACAGGGAAATAACCTGGAAGCTTCAGTAAAATTATCAAAAGCTTATATAACACAAGCGATCATAGCCGGTAAAGATTTCTCCTTTGGCAATGGCAAAGGTCCGTTACAACATTTCTTTTAAACTTGTTTTAAGTTGATCTTTTTTTACCTGCTTTAATAATTATAGCGCTTATTAATGACTGAAAAAATAAAATCCCAATAAAGGGCTCAAATCCAAAAAACCAATTTGCAGGAACTGGTGTACAGTATGAAATTAAAAAAACAACTACTCCTGTTATTAGAGAAGCATTTAAAGCAACATTATTTTTCTGCCTTAAAAACAAAATAATAACTGTGGGAATAAATAAAATGGAGTAACCGGTAAAAGCAAGTTTAACAATACTGAAAATGGCTTTAGGAGGCGCATAGGCTAAGCCTAATGCAATTAAAGACAATACAACTATTATTATCCTTCCATATAGAACTTGTTTTTTCAGGTCAT
>JAHDHT010000126.1:4126-10825 GCA_020631175.1 Chitinophagales bacterium | reverse complement strand
ACACCTGTTGAAGAAGCTGAACTTACACTTACAAGGTTATCAGCGCAACAAGCACCGGCATTAGCACCAACAAATACAACGTCATATTCAGCATTTCCTGACGCATCATTATTTGCCGCTGTTGTTTCTGTTACCGTAACTGTGGTTGCATCACAATCATTATTATAAGTAATCACCGGAGCACAAGATCCACAAGCTGCTCCTGAATAATCAATCGTTACTAAATCAGCAACATCAGCAGGTGGAGTAGGGAATACGGTTATATTAAAACTTTCACTTTGAACCTGAGCACCTGTTTCATCACAAGTAATTGTATAAGAAAGAGCTCTTACTTCAGGAGTACAAATATTGTCTGTGACTAAGGTTACCACAAAACCATCATCTTCACATCCCGGATCATTTGGAATTGTACCGATGCTTGTTCCATCAACAAAAACTTCAATAGTTTCAGTAGAGACTGGTGTACCGGTTGCTGTTAAACCAGTCTGAGATTCTGAAACAAGTCCACCATCGCAAGACGCATTTCCTTCAAATGCTTCATTATTTACTAATATAGTTCCTGAAACAACATCAGTAATAGTATAAGAACCATCTCCTAATGCATTGTTAAAACATGTTCCACCACTCATTCCATCACCATAAGTATCAGAAATTGTAAAAGTGTATGTTTCATTTGGATCAGCATTTACTGTTTCACAAACAGTAGCACCGTTTTGGCCTGTATAAGTTCCGGCGGCAGCCGAACCAACACTTGCACCATTTGAATCTGTAACATCCCAGCTTGTTTCTTCCGGCCAGTTATCAAATGTGATACAAATTTCTATTTGAGCCGGGGTGATTGCACAGTTAGCTGTATAACTAACTATTACATCCCCTCCATTACAAATTTCTGTTACATCAGTAGTAGCAGGATTATATGCAGGGCATTCAGGGGCTGCACAGAAAGCTGAAAGGTTTGTACCGGTTAAAGTACAAGTAGACTCTGCATCTGCTGTTACCGTAAATTGAATACCATCGCCAGAATTTAATGAATAAGTTAACGTAAAAGTACCTGCGCCACTTGAAGTAGTAGAACCTGATAATAAGGTAGCAGCAGGATTATTGTTGGTTACTGTATAATCAGCAAAAGTAGCAGTGCCTGATACGGTGTAAGTAAAGGTGGCAGTAAAAGTTCCGCCTGCTGCATCACATACAGCATCTTCAACAGTAATAGCTAAACCATCACATGCAACAGCTTCCTGGCATCCTGTACAATTTGGATTTTCATAACATGAACTATAATCATTGGCTAACTGAGCTCCATTACTACACGAAGTCGTTGCCCATGAACCTTGTCCTGCCGCTGTATTAAGCATAATGGTAACCTGTTCTTGCGTAAACATGAACATCGCAACATCATCCACATAATCCATAAAGTTACCTGAATAATCAGTACCTACTGATGAAGTACAATTTCCGGTATTGAAAGTTACATTACCGTAATTTGGATTGTTTTGAGTTGGAACATCACAGATAGCATTTCCGCCACCATTTTCAAAAGTATGATCTAAGCCAAAATAGTGTCCGACTTCATGTGTACATGTTGCACCACCATTAAATGGAGCACCGGTACCAATTCCATTACATCCTGAAAATCCTGTTCCTGCTGTTACCGATCCAAAAGCACTTGATAATACCGAAACACCATCGTTTCCATTCGGATTAGCTCCGCCACCTAAAGGTGCAAAACCTAATACACCTCCAGCTAAGTCAGCTACATAAATATTTAAATATCCACTCCAGGTACCTCCGGTGCTTTGACCATTACCGGTGTAATCACCATAAGTAACAGCAAAACCGCCTAAATTATCTTCTCCTCCCGGTAAGTTGGTGTCACCTAAACAAAAAACCATACATGCACCATCTTCAGGCATCGGATTACATCCACCCGGACAGTTACCGTTTAGTTCATCAAGACATGTATTGGTCCAGGTACAAAAATCACCGATATTTCCGTTACAATTACTGAAATCGAGATTCATTTGAGCTACCTGTGCCTGCGCAGCATCAACCATACATTGTACCTGAGCTGCATTCGTCTGACTGTTTAATGTTCCTGCATTCGTTTGATAATGTACAGCAACCGGTATAATTAATGGATTTGTGCATGGAGCTAACTGACTTGCAGATTCCATATACTTTTGCTGTAATTCTGCTTGCCTTTGCATGAATTCGTTTTGAAAATCAGGATCTTGCATCAGGTAATCCATGTAAGCATTATGTCCACATCGAACATCGTTGAAGTTTTGCCCTAACAGTTGCACAGTGGCAACTACTACAGCAGCGAATAGTAAAAGCTTTCTTTTCATAATTTAGTAAGAAGTATTATAAATTTGGTTTTGTTATTAATTTCTTATTTGTGACTTGATAGGCGGGGAGTAATGGTTTTTCATTCATTAACCCTCAAATTTAAGGAAATATTAACATTTAAAGCATTTAATTTCTAAAATATAAGGACCTTGACAGCTATTTATCAAAGTGCCCGAAAATGGATATCAGAATTATGGTCGATTTGCCATGAAAAAGGCTTTAATGCAGCTGCATTGTATACCTTGATTTTCACTTCCATTTGTATAGGTATTAACTATTCGATTGATTTTAACGATAAAATTCTGGAATCAACTTTCGGTAAACCGGAAAGTTTTTTTTGGTACATATTATTTTACGCTTTCGCTTTTTATGGAACGGCCATTCCGATAGCATTTATTTCAAAAGATACAGCATATTTAAAACGTAGTGATTTCTGGATTAAAAGCTTTGTTTGTATCGCATTGCTGGGCTTTACATCGGCTTTTTATTTTCATTCCGAATTCATTCAAAGCTTCAAAAGCAGATCAGAGCGATACTTTCTCTTTAAAGTGTTAAGTCAGTTTCGCCGACCTTTAATTTTCACACTTCCCTTCTTAATCCTTTATCTGATATATGATCGAAAACAGAAGAATTGGTATGGATTTAAGTTGAAAGGATTCAACCCCAAAATCTACCTGATTCTTGCTTTAACGGTCTTACCTTTGGCATTTGCCGCATCCTTTTCAGAATCATTTTTAAAAGCTTATCCCAGATTTAAATTCTGGGCATTACAATACCCGATTTTCGGACTAAATTCATGGCAAGCAACTTCCATTTTTGAATTCTTTTACGGAGCTGAATTTATCTATGTAGAATGGGTATTCAGAGGCTTTCTTGCATTAGGCTTGTATTGGATCATGGGCCCTAAAGCCATCCTTCCAATGGTTACCGCCTACGCCTTTTTACATTTTGGAAAACCGATGGGTGAAACGATCGGTTCGGTTGCGGGTGGATTTATTCTCGGTCTTCTTGTAATCAAAAGCGGCAATATCTGGGGAGGTGTTTTGCTTCACTGGGCAATGGCTTTTTCTATGGAAATTGCCGCCATTGCACAATATTTCATTAGAAATTAAATTCAATTATATAGTATCTTTACAGTCCTTAAAATTTTCAAATTATGTGGAAAATAAATAACCTATTCCTTTTATTAGCTGTTTGTACAGCATTACTGTTTACTGCTTGTGAAGAAGATCCGGCCATTGATGATGATAATGAACCTACAGTCGAAGACTTAAGAGGTCAAGTAGTTGAATACGAGGCATTATTAAGTTATGACGTTAATCAGGTAGATTCAGTTATGGCTGCAATCGATCCGATTTTGCAGTTGTTGATTACACCTCAAAATGGAATTGATTACTTGAAAGTAAATTATAGAACGATAGATGCACATGGCAATCCAACTATTGCTTCAGGAGCTGTTGCTATACCTACCGGTTTAGCTGCAGGAAGTAAACCACCTGTTGCAGCATATTGTCATGGAACCGTTGTAAGAGAGGATAACCTGCCTACGACCTTAAGTACTGAATCTAATATTGGGATCATCTTTGGTAGTGAAGGCTATGTTGTTGCCTTACCGGATTATCTCGGTTTTGGTGCAAATCCTGGTTTACATCCGTATCATCATGCTGATTCTGAAGCTTCTGCTACAATAGATCTGATTCTTGCGGCTAAAAATCTGGCTGAAGAATTACAAAGCGGTACAAATGATCAACTCTTCGTATTTGGTTATTCACAGGGAGGCCATGCTGCAATGGCTACCATAAAAGCTATTGAAGAAAATTATCAGGGACAATTGGAAGTAACCAGAGGAGCTCCTATGTCCGGAGCATATGATTTGTCTGGGATTCAAGCCGTTTCATTTGAAGAAGCGATCCCATATCCTTCTCCGTATTATTTACCATATATCATGTTAGCTTATAATGATGTTTACCAATTATACGATCACACCTTCGAGTTTTTAAAATCACCTTACAGTGGAACCCTTCCGGGATTATTTGATGGCTATCATAGCTCGGGTACGATTAATGATTTTATGACAGAAATTCCGAATCAGATTATTGTGGATGAAGTTTTGGAAGGATTTATAAACGATCCTCAACATCCGTTCAGGTTAAAACTCAGAGAGAATGATTTATATGACTGGACTCCTACAACAGATATGAGACTTTACTACTGTGAAGCAGATCAACAAGTATATTACGAAAACTCTATCAAAGCCTGTGAAACTTTTGAAGCTAACGGTTCTACAGCCGATATCCAGTGCGTTAGTGGTGGAGAACAATTCGGACATGGAGATTGCGTAATTCCTGTTTTATTACAAGCAAGAGCCTGGTTTAATGAAGTTGCAGAAATTCAATAATTAACACACTATAGTGACACCGTCTCTTTTATTTTCATTAATAATTCTGATCATAATTGTAAATTTTCTGATCAGCAGATCTTTATCATTTTTAAACAGTAAAAACTGGCTGGATAATGTACCACCGGAGTTACAATCATTCTACGATGAAGATAAATATGATGAGGCAAAAGAATACGATAAAATCAATAGTAAGTTTGCTATAATCATATCCTCTATCAGCACCGTTTTTATTTTGGTTTTTTTATTTTTTGATGGATTTGCAAAGTTGCATTACTGGTTGTTGAATTTTACTGATCATTATATTTTACTGCCTTTATTATTTTTCGGAATATTATTTATCGCTTCTGATTTAATCAGTACTCCTGTAGCCTTGTATAAAACCTTTGTAATTGAAGAACGATTTGGTTTTAATAAAATGACCATGGGTACATTTATTATGGATAAGATTAAAGGCTATATTCTTACAGCTATTCTTGGTGGAGCGATGATAAGCGCTTTGGTTTTTATTTATACAAAAACCGGAACCTGGTTCTGGTTGCTGGCATGGATATTAATTTCTGCATTCAGTCTTTTCTTTGCGACTTTTTATACGAGTCTTATTGTACCATTATTTAATAAGTTAAAACCATTGGAAGACGGTTCTTTGAGACAATCAATAGAAGTTTATGCAAACAAAGTAAACTTCCCTTTGAAAAATATATTCATCATCGATGGTTCAAAACGTTCTTCGAAAGCCAATGCCTTTTTTAGTGGATTAGGAAAACAAAAAAGTATTGTTTTATACGACACGTTAATTGAAGATAATTCAGAAGAAGAATTGGTAGCTGTTTTGGCACATGAAGTAGGGCATTATAAAAAGAAACACATCATTCAAAGTTTAACGATTTCCATCCTGCAAACAGGAATATTATTGTTCATTTTAGGATGGGCTTTGAACAGTCCGCTTTTATCTCAATCACTTGGAGTGGCAAATGCCGAATTTCATATCGGTTTGATTGCTTTCTCGTTATTATATAGTCCGGTTTCAACGATTTTAGGATTACTAATGAATCGGTTTTCAAGAAAAAATGAATTTGAAGCGGATGCATATGCTAAAGAAACCTATAGTGGAGGTCATTTAAGCACAGCCCTGAAAAGACTTTCCGTAAACCATTTGAGTAATCTGAATCCACATCCATTGTATGTGTCTTTCTATTATTCTCATCCACCCTTATTACAAAGACTAAAGGCATTAAATGCATAGGATTTTGTATTTTACCAATCAATCAAGAACCAAAATTTTAACTTATGAATAAGGAAATGTATAGAATACTGTTCTTCGCAGCATTAGCTTTGATGACTGTATTTACAGCTTGTAAAGATGATGAACCGGATCCGGAACCGATACCTGAAAATAGAGTTTGGGAATTTAATGTAAGCGACTACACACAAGAATCTGTGCAGGAAGCAATGATTCTTATGGATGAAGGAGACACTATTAAATTTGGTGCAGGAACGTTTGAATTTACCAATACACTTTCAGTTGATGATAAAACCAATATCGTAATCAGAGGTGCCGGTATGGATGAAACTATTTTAGATTTCAGTAATCAGACTGCCGGAGCGGAAGGATTAAAAATGACAGTAGATAGCGCTATTGTTGCAGACTTCACAGTTAGAAACCCAATAGGTGATGGAATCAAAGCGAAAGATTGTAATTACTTCTCATTTATAAGAGTAGGTGCGGTTTGGACAGGTGATCCAACAGTTGACAATGGAGCATACGGTTTATACCCAACAACATCCACCCACATTTTAATTGATGAATGTTATGCAAGAGGATCATCAGATGCCGGTTTATATGTTGGTCAATGCCAAAATGTAGTTATGCGAAATTCAGTTGCTGAATTGAATGTTGCCGGAATGGAAATTGAAAATACGACCAATTCTGAAGTGTATGGAAATACGGC
>JAHDHT010000126.1:0-4026 GCA_020631175.1 Chitinophagales bacterium | reverse complement strand
TTGCCGGAATGGAAATTGAAAATACGACCAATTCTGAAGTGTATGGAAATACGGCCATAAATAATACAGCCGGATTATTAGTATTTGATCTTCCTGATTTACCTGCAGGGCAGGGAGGATTCTGTAAAGTTTACAATAATACGTTTACAGGAAACAACTATGAAAACTTTGCAACTCCGGGAACTACCGTAAGTGATGTGCCACCGGGTACCGGTTTATTATTGTTAAGTTGTAACAATACAGAGGTATTCGGTAACACTTTTACCAACAACAATGTAATGGGCTTAGGAATTATTTCATACGAAGTGTTTTCAGTTTTTAATAATGAAGAGATTACAGATGAAAGTTATAATCCTGTTCCGCATTCCATTCATATTTATGATAACAGTTATTCAAGAACAAATGACTGTCCTGATATGCCAAATGCATTAGGTGAAGTTGTAATGAATATGTTTACAGATTGTGAGATACCACACATTTTATATGATGGTTTAGCGACTTCTGTTAATGGAACAGCGGATGAGAATTGTATTGCTATTGATGATTTAAGTTCATTTGTAAATCTTCAGATCGCTGACTGGCCATTTAATACATTAACGTACGAGTACGATGAATTTGAATGTAGCCGTAATCCATTACCTTCATTCGAATTATTAGCACCAACACTTTAAAATATTAAGGCATTTGATCTATAATGTTGAATGCTTAATAAAGAATAATAGAGAAGGATATACAAGCTGTGAAAGAGCAGCCGGTATATCCTTTTCTTTTTTTAGATTTTAGTAATTTAAAATATGAATCGAATTTATCTGCTTAGTTTTTTTATGATTGCGCTTCTTTTTACTGCCTGTAAAAAAGAAGGCCCCGGTGAGATTGAGCTGTTCGATTTAGAAGAAGTGCCTTTCGATCGCTTAAGTGATTATGGTTTTTTTGAAGGTGAAATTTCAGATTTAGATCCGCATCCTTCCTTGGTGCCTTATGAATTAAGTACCGGTTTGTTTTCTAATTATGCAGAAAAACAACGCTTTGTTTATTTTCCTAAAAAAGGTGTGGCAACTTATGTTGATGATGCGCAGCGTACTCTTGAATTTCCGGAAGGAACGGTGATCATAAAGACTTTCTATTATGAAAACGATTTCACGAATCCTGCTGCTGGAAAAAATGTTTTAGAAACCAGGTTATTGATTCGAAAAGGAGGAGAGTGGCTTGCTGCAGAATATATTTGGTTGGATGATCAAAGTGATGCAGAATATAAAATTGCAGGAGCACAAAAAGAAGTGAGCTGGATTCATTATGACGGAAGTGAAAGAAATACTTTGTATGCGATGCCGAATGAAAATGAATGTAAAGGCTGCCATGAACTGGGTAATGATATGGTATTAATTGGTCCCAAATCGAGATATTTGAATCATGTCTATGCTTATGAAGATGGACCAATGAATCAATTGGAGAAATGGGCAAGTCTTGGTGTTTTAACGGGCTTACCTTCTATGAATGATGTACCTGAAGCCGCGCTTTGGGATGATGAAAGTTTCACCTTAGACCAAAGAGCCAGAGCTTATCTCGATATTAATTGTGCGCATTGCCATAATGCAGATGGTCCGGCGAATAATACGGGTATGTTTTTAGATTGGCATCAAAGCGATTCTACTAAACTGGGTATATGTAAATCGCCTGTTGCAGCAGGTTCAGGTACCGGCGGAAACGATTATGCCATCCTTCCCGGAAAGCCTGACGAGTCGATCATGATTTACCGTTTGAACTCTCTTGAACTTGATGTTTCAATGCCTGAATTGGGTAGGAGTGTGATTCATGATGAAGGTCTATCTTTATTAACGGAATGGGTAGCTTCTTTGCCGGAGACGGATAATTGTCAGTAGGAAGTTCAAACTCAAATTCAAGTGTCAAGCACAAATTTCTATTGGATAATATTTCCTTCAAAATAGGTCGGACAGAATATACCGAAAGAGTGTTCTAAATATAAACTGATTGTGGCAGGGATGGAGCCGGTACCCACCCGACATGAAAGCTATTTGAACAGGTTATATTGGGGCTGACAACGGCAAGCCACGATATAAGCATGTTTCAAAAGCTTGAAGGGCGCGTGCGTAAAGGGGAGAGCCCGTTTGCCACCCAAATCAAAATTATCTTTTGAAGTAGCTAGATCCTTCGCTTCGTTCAGGACGGTGTTTAATCAGCGAAAACTTCAAAATCGGCTCCGTTCTGAACATCAAACACGCCACCGGCAGCGACTTCTATTGTATGGCAAATGCCGAATTCTCCATTCTGAATAATTGCTGTTAAGCCATTTGGAATAATTACATCATCACAGGCATTTGGAACACGTCCTAAAGACCAATTATTATAATCATTCCAGAGGGTAGAATTGCCTAAGCAAGTGTTAGTAGTATAACCGGCAAACAGTGGATCGGCGGCATCAACGAGTCCATCGCAGTTATTATCCTGGCTGTCACAGATTTCGCTGTTACCGGGATAGTTGTCCGGATCATGATCGTCGCAATCTGTATTATCGATTACATATCCTGGAGGACTGGAATCACAGGTTTGAATAGTGCTAAAAGGATTTCCAAAACCATCGCCATCAACATCTTCATAATAGGTGTTTTCCATATTGTCTTGAACGGTAAAAGAAAATTGACAGGAACTAACTAATCCGCTTTCATCAGTTGCTATAAAAATTAATTCTGTAACACCAATATCGAAAAAATATGTAAAAGGAGCCCCTGAACTTGCGAGGTTTCCGTTGGATTGGTTACCACTTGGAAATGTTAAATCGACTATATAACTCGATAAGCTGCAATTGTCAGTTACAATCGGGTCATCCAAGGTTACCGTAGCAACACAACTTCCCGGATCAGTTAGTACTGTAAAATCTGTAGGGCAGTTATCAAAAACAGGAGGCTGATCGTCTTGGACTTCTACTGTTACTATACATTGAGTTAAATTACCGTTTACATCGCCGGCGGTATAGTCAAAGATTGTTATTCCAACATCCAGACTTAATGGGTTAGATGCGCCCGGAACCGGATTATAAGTGTTTGAGGATCCATCCGGGAAAGTAATTTCAGCGGTATAGCTATCAATTCCGCAATTGTCGATCGGAGTAGGGAATATAAAATCTCCAAAATAGGTACAGCTACCCGGATCTGTGTCTAATGATATAGCGCCGGAAGTACAGTCGGTGAAAGAAGGCGGTGAGTTAATGATTGCATTATAATCGCTGCAATCGCTTCCATTTGATGAAAGAATTATATTTCCTAAAAAAATAGCAGGTTCTATATCGATTAAAAGGCAACAATCATTTAATGAGGGGCAACCTGTAATTATTAAATCTCCAGAGACGGCGTTTAAGTTGGCCAGTGGTGAAATATCTGAAAAGCCATTACAATTGTTTATTCTGATTTGGTCGCTTATAGTCTCTAAATTTGACAATCCTGAAATTCCGTTTTGGAGCGGTGAAGATTCAATGAATAATTGTCCGGCTGTTATATTTAATAAGCTTGAAAAACCTGTTATTTCATTTAACTGGGTATTATTTACTATCTCGATTGCTTCAACTGATGTTATTCCATTTAAACCGGCTATGCTGACTAAGCTTGTGTTTGCCAACAATCGAAACTTACCATTTAGGGTAGTTAAATTATTCATTCCATCTAATGTTGGAATGGCAGTATCTCTGATATCAATTGTACCATTGCAGAAAGTCAGGTTATCTAATCCACTGATGTCACTAAGAAGCGGATTTCCAGCAATAGATAAAAAAGGAAAACCTCCATCAACTGTTTGTAAACTGCTTAAATGGTTTAGGTTTTGCAGATTTTGATTGTTGCTAATAAATGTGCTACCTATACTTGTGACCGGGGTGGAACCGGAGATTAACTGCGGATTATTTTCGATTCTGAAATCTCCAGTAATGGTAGAAAGGCTTTGAAATTCGAAACTTTGAAGCGATGCATTATTTCTGATGTATAAATTTCCACCAATATCTGTGATGTCATTATAGGC
>JAHDHT010000454.1 GCA_020631175.1 Chitinophagales bacterium | reverse complement strand
ACCAACCCGGATTTTCAAAAATATTTCGCTTAATAACGGAGGGCGTATAGGTTCCGTAATAACCCATTCCAATAAATGATTTAAACACTTTATTTTTTGAAGCCTTTTCCTCAAGATGCGCTAATAATTCAAACTCTTTCAAGGCCTCACCCGTTTTTAATTCATCTTT
This sequence comes from Chitinophagales bacterium, assembly GCA_020631175.1. Lineage (GTDB taxonomy): Bacteria > Bacteroidota > Bacteroidia > Chitinophagales > JAHDHT01 > JAHDHT01. The sequence goes on along the minus strand of JAHDHT010000454.1, from coordinate 1,555 downwards.
CATTCGAATGGAAGGCGGAATCGTTTGCGCGATTAACTCTTCTAAAGATGACAAGCCAATTGCTTCGAGACAAGCTTTAGTTTCCTTTGAGTCTGATCCAATATGCCGATTTACAAATTGATCAGGATGCTGTAAATTATTCACTATTTGTGCGGTTTGTTAATACAAAAATAACGCTTATCTCATCAATTCGGTTGATATTCGGGCGATTATTAGTCGCTTTGTTGAACGCTGTACACAGATTACACACAATTGTATTTATTCTTTTGGGCAGTCCCTTTTTACTGCCCTTTCGCCTTGCTCATGGCTGTAAAAAGGTCAGGCTCTACGCTTGTACGCACTGCTTGCCCATATTGCATGGTATATTCGTTTGCCGTCTTCCGCTGTCAGCCGTCAAGCCTCATTGCCATGCTAACATGCGCAAACAGAGGGTATCGCTGCGATCCTTACTGCGGGGGGGGTGAAGTTCAAGTGTCAAATTCAAACTCAAATTCAAATTCAAATTCACAATAGAATGTCCCTTTGGAGGGCGAGAGAATATATTCTCGAGATGAGCCAGCGAAGCGCTCGGAGGGAGGATACGAGAACAAAAAAAACAGACTCCAAAACGATTCTCATCGCCTGAAGCCTGTTTACTCTGCTTGTATCTTAAAACCTTAATCTATCTGATCAGGGTTATATTTCCTTTTCGAACCAGCTCTTTACCATTCTGCAATTTGAACCAGCCTTGCCATACATAGACGCCGGGGTTTTCATCCTTCCCATGGAATGTTCCATCCCATGCATCACCTTCCATCGTAGTACTAAACAATAATTCACCCCAACGGTTGAATACTTCAAACTTAAATTCAATGACAGATTCCATTGCCAGCGGTAAAATATCATCATTCAATCCATCTCCGTCCGGAGTGAAAACATTCGGTACATAAGGTTCCTGATATTCAACAAAAATCGTTACCGCATCCTGAGCAATACAACCGCTTTCAGAATCAACCGCAGTTATAGTATAAGTAGTCGTCTCTGTTGGAGTTACAAATGGTGCCGGACATTCAACACAACTAATCTCCTCATTCGGCGACCAGGTATAGCTAGTGTAATTCGTACCGGATGATGCAGAATTTAATACCACAGCTTCACCGGAAAGAATCGTCTGATCATCAATAGTTAATACAGTTAATGTGTTAACGATTACATCTTGCTCAACTCCGCTAACCGGACAATCAGTACCATTAACATCAACCTGAACGGAATATAAACCGGGATCATCCCAACTTAATGTATAAGGACCTGAACCGGATCCACTAATCACATTTGCTCCATCAAAATTCCAGAAATACTGTGCATTATTCATACTTGCTCCAGAAGAACTGAGCTCAACTATTAACTCCGATCCCTGACAGATACTTTCCGGCATGGTAATATTTATTATCGATGTTTCTAATATACTAATCTGCTCGCTGTAACTGCTCGGACAATCACCAATTGTGGAATACGTAATGCTATATGAATTACCCGGAATACCACTTTGTAAATCTATAGCTCCACTGATTGGATC
>JAHDHT010000453.1 GCA_020631175.1 Chitinophagales bacterium | reverse complement strand
GTTTGCTTTATAGCCTTTATCTGTTTTTCCGCAGAGCTCCAAACCAGTTAAAGTCTTAAAGCAAGGCACTTCAAAAAAGCAGAATAACCACTGCGATCCCTGCTGCAGATTTCCTTATATAATTCATATCTTGATAACAGAAGAAATTAGTTCTAAATGAAAAAAACAGCATGGATAGAATCAGGTTATAAATGTTTTGCATTAAATGGTCCTGAAAGCCTAAAGATTGAACGTTTAGCGAAAGATGTACAAAAGAATAAATCTTCATTTTATCATCTTTTCGGTGATTTAGATTTGTTTATCGAAGAATTATTGAGATTTCATAAAACACAGTCGAAAATAATGACAGAAAAAGAATCAGCAATTAAAACTCAAGAAGAATTAATAGCTGTTTTTATTGAACACAAAGTTGATCTGTTATTTAATCGACAGCTCCGAATTCATCATCATGATGAACGATTTCAAAAGTGTTTTAATGAGATTGATGCAGAAAGCCTGCCTGTATTTCTTCCCATATGGAAAAAACTAATTCAACTAGAAGAAAATTCCTATTTAGCAAATCTTGTACTCTCTTTCAGCCTCGAAAACTTTTACCTTCAAATTTCAGCAGAAAGAATCAATAAGGTCTGGTTAAAAGAATTTATAGATAGAATCAAATCAATGATTCATCAATTTAAACAAGTATCTTTCAATCAGCTTATCGATGCCAATAACTAAGACAAATTAATAAAATTAAGATTTATCGATCTCCTGTAAGTACCACTTTTAAATTCCCATTTTCTTTACTTAGTAAATAGAGTACATAAGGTGCAAACAAAATGATACCTAAAATTCCACATGCAATTCCAATGATAATGGATGAAGGTGTAAACTTGTTTCTCCAGAATATCCATAAGGATGATAATAACAGATAACAACTAAAATCTAATGAAAATTGCCCTATCCATTTCAATGATTGAATGAATTCAAAAAACTTTGGAAAAAAGGCAAATCCTTCATTTTGTACCGCAAATATTGTGTAAACAAATACGCAAACAGCTTGAGTTAAAAGGATAATTTTAAGCGTTAAATTTGATTGACTTTTCATTTAAACTAATTTTACACTTCAAAAGTAATTTGCTTTATCAGAGAATTTTAAACGCCTGCGTCTATTTTCCAGACTTTAATCGCATTAAATTTAAATATGGAAAACAGCTTGGCAATACCCTTCTTTAAAAGACAAAAATTTCATAAAAACTATTTAAAAGTAACCGCATTTATTGTTGGTTCTTTCGGGCCGGTATTTTTTCTTTCAAGCATGCTTTGGAGTGCAGAGCCGGCAAGATTAACTTTAGATTTATTAGCATGGCCGGTTGATGGTATACAAACATTCAGAGAGCCAAGCACCCGATTTCTATCTGCATTAACAGGAGGATTCCTTAGCGGATGGGGCATCACTATTTGGTTTTTGTCCGCTAAAGTTTATAATAAAGCTCCTGACGAAACAAGATTAGTTATTTTATATGGAGTCATGGCTTGGTTTATAATAGACAGTTCCGGGTCTGTTGCTTCGGGCAACGCAAGTAACGTATTATTTAATGTTTTCTTTTTTTGTATCGGCACATGGCCTTTGTGGTTTAAAGCAAATGACTGTTCAACTACTCAGGATTTATAGTTCCTAAATTATAATTCACAAAGTTGTAACTCAAACTTCCAACAATTATACTTTCACTGGTAGTTACTAAAC
>JAHDHT010000125.1:6416-10918 GCA_020631175.1 Chitinophagales bacterium | reverse complement strand
TTCAATTCGAAGCCAATTATAACCACCATTGAGAAGATATAAATAAGCAGCATCACCGCCATTATAGCACCTATTGAGCCATAGATTCTATTGTATGAATTAAAGTTATTGATGAAAAATGAAAAGCCATATGTAGTTAGCAATATCATTAGTGTTGTAAAGGTAGCACCAGGACTAAAGTAATTCCATTTTACATTCAATGAAGGGGCAAAAAAGTAAATGATTGCGACTGAGTTAAAGATTAAAAAGAACAGCATTAAAATTTGTAGAACAAACAAGATAGCATACGAAATACCGGATTGAATATGCAATAAATCTGTAACCTTATTAACTACCAGAGTTCCTCCTATTATTAAAACCAATGTTATGATGAGTAATATGGTAAGTACAACCGTCAGGGCAATCGCCTTAAGTTTCTTAACATAAAATGCCTGATTTTTAAATGCTGGGTTGTTTTTTTCGAAAGCAGTTATCATACTCCCTACTCCATTACTGGCAAAAAATAAAGCAAGGATAAAACCTACAGAAGCAAGTCCCTTTCTAGGTATACTTACCAAATCTTCAATTGTACTTTCAATCGTTTTGAATGTATACTCAGGCAACAGATCACTCATAAAACCCAACAACAATTCAGTTAGATTTTCAACCGGTATATGTGGTATTAGCGTAAAAAAAAATATTGTCAGTGGAAATAACGCAAGAAATATATTGAATGACATAGAGGCTGCTCTAACATTTATACTGTCGCGTTGTATCTCACTAATGAAAAAAGAAACTACATTAAACAAACTAACACCACCGAATCCCGGCAATGAAGCTCCCTTTGTAAATTGAATAATTCGATCTACAAAAGCGTTTTCAGTTATATTTGATAGTTTCCATTTCAATTAAATATTTTTCTTTGGTTTAGAGCTTTCTGATAATTTTTAGCGTTTAGATTATGCTGTTTCAAAGTTTTGGCAAATGCATGATAACCAGAAAAATCATCTTTAGCGCAAAAATACATATAGTCATGTTCTTCGGCGTTTAGAACAGCGTCTATCGTTTTTACTGAAGGTGTACATATCGGACCGGGTGGCAGACCTTCTGTATAATAGGTATTATAGGGTGAAGCAAATTCTAAATGCTTATTAAGTACACGACGAATTTCAAAATCCTGCAATGCAAATTTTACAGTCGGATCCGCTTGTAATTTCCATCCTTTTTTTAAACGATTTAAGTATACACCGGCAACTTTAGGCATCTCATCATATTTGTTCGTCTCTTCTTCTACTATAGAAGCTAAAGTGATTATTTCATTATGATTTAAACTTAACTCTTCAGCTTTTTTATTTCTGTCTTTTGTCCAGAACTTAGATTGTTCTTTGAACATTCTGTTTGCCCATTTTTCGGCTGAAGTATTCCAAAAAAATTCATAAGTATTTGGAATAAATTTCGTCATAATTGAATTACTGTCTAATTGATGTTTTGAAAGAAATGTATTATTTGTTAAATGATTATAGAGTTCTATTGAGTCAGCTTCTATTTGTGATCCAATTGTACCACAAAGATCAGCTAGTGTTCTTTCTTTGTTAAAAACAACTTTTACCGGGCTTTGCCGACCTGAACGTAACAAGGCAACAAACTCCCTGTTATTTAATCCATTTGTTAAAAGGTATCGTCCGGGCTTCAAGGTGTTTGGTAAGTTCATTTGATTGGCAACCCAATTAAATGAACTGAAATTCTTTACTATTTTCTCTTCTTTAAGTTTTACACTAAGAGAATCATAAGTAAAATCGGAAGGAATAAAAAACTCGTATTGATCTTCACTGATTACATTAGATGTATAAATACGATTATAAAAAGTCCATCCAATGATTCCACCGGCAATTAACAATATTAAAAATATAATTAGTAATATTTTTTTCATGAATTTAAATTCGCTTCAGTTCTTTTAAAATTTGATTTGCTTTAAAATTATCTTTATCTCTGCTGATTACTTCATTTAAATAATGTTTTGCTTTTCTTTTATCGCTTTTGACTAAATATAATCCTGCCATATTTAATAAACAAGGAATATGATCAGGATTTAGTTTTAAAACTTTTTCATACAAATTTTGTGCTTTTTCGATATTTCCGAATTGAAGCTCCGTAAAACCCATGTTGGTTAAAGCAGAAATATGTTGATCATTTTCCTTTATTATGAAATTCAATACATCTTTTGCTTCTTTTAGTTTCATTTGGTTTAAAAGTGAAGAAGCTAGTTTATTTTGAAATTCTAAATTAAACTGTTGATTCGAAACTGCCTTCAAATAATAAACCTCAGCTTCTTTATGCATTCGTTGTTTTGTAAATGATTCACCAATTCTATATAAAGTCCATGGATCATCAGTAGAATGCTTTAAAGATATATCACTCACTTTTTTATAATTAGAACGGATAAAATTGATCCAGACCTTTGCTTGAAAATTTTTCTCCGGATATCGACTGTTTTTACCTGCATAAAGTGCAGCTGAATCAATTAAAGCCGAATTTTGAGTGAATTTTTCGTAAAAAGATAAATAACCCAAGGCACGGATTGCAGGGTCCGTTTTATCGCTTATTACATTTTCAAGATGAGTAAAACGTTCTTCCTTTTGATTAGGCTTAGGTGGTATTCGAATTAAATGATCCGTTACAGTTACATGCGGAATATCTATGGATGGAGATTCGGGCATATGACACCCACTGCAATTATTATCCGAAAGCATACGATCTCCTTCATTTAAAGTACAAAAGCTATCACTTTCTGAAGGATGACAGGAAGTACATTTTTGATTAAAATGATCGATAGGTGTTACTCTGGTACTAATATGTGGATTATGACAACTTATACAGGTCATGTCCGTCAGCGTGTAACACTTACTTTGAGTCAAACGGTCTGCCTGTGATGCCATTATGAATTTTGTATTATTGCCATCATACCTTGGAATAAACACATTCATAAATGAATCGAGATGTTGACCCGGTTTAAAGTCATAAAATGATTTTCCGGGAAGTAATTCTGCAATTCCCTGAACATGACATCTTTGGCAAACATTCATTTGTAATTTACGATCCAGCTTAGCGGGATTTACAATACTGTAATCTACATATTTAGAGGTGTCAATAAGTTCTCCTGCTGTTTTTAATTTCACATGTGCTTCACCCGGACCGTGACATCTTTCACAGGAAATTCCTTGAGCTACCCATTCATATTTGTTTTCAGAACCTTCTGGTTGATCTGAATATGAATTATGGCAATTCATACATTCTGTACCAATAATCCGATCGAATCGTGAATTAAATCCACCCGCAAAACCAGGTGCAAAATCCCATTTTTGGTCTTGTGTGTAAAAGGTTATTGGAGCCTGATATAAATATCCGTTCTTTTCATAAATATGGGAATTTGTATGATGACCGGAACCAATGATATATTTAATCTGCTCAACTCTGGAATACAAAGTATCTTTTCCGTCTAATCGAAACTCATGGACATATAATGAATCATCTTTCCAAAATGGTTTATAGTAATAATTGTTTATTGAATCAAAAATTAATGTGTGTTCATCGATTTTTGATTTACTTCTTGACTTAGTCGCATCACCGAATGACTCTCCCATTCCTGTATGCATAAAACTTTCAAATTTATCTGCATGACATCCCCGACATGTTTCACCACCAACATATTCAACCGTATCGTGATGATTTAAATATGGAGAATCATTTTCAGTATAAATTTGTTCAGATGAACTGCAGTAATAGAATAAACTAAGTGAAAAGCAAAAAAGAATAGTCGCTATGTAGCGTGATGTAGCCATTTCATTTGATGGACTAAGTATTTTGGGCCATCTCCTGCCATGCTGCCATTCCACCAATTACATTGACTACATTTTTAAACCCCTGTTGTATCATAAATTGCTGTGCCTGTGCAGAACGACCACCGCTTTTGCAGTGTATTATGATTTCACTTTCTTTTTGATCTTCGAATTGAGATAAATTAGTCAACAGTTGAGTAAGTGGAATTAAACGGGCACCAATATTAAACTCTTCATATTCCCACTCTTCACGTACATCGATTATTAACAATTCTTCATTGTTATCTAATCTTGCCTTTAAGTCTTGTACAGTTATTTCTTTATTCATTATTGTATTACAATTTTCTTATTGGCAATGATATTATTTTCCATGATAAATCGGATATAATAAATGCCTGATTGTAAACGGCTAACATTAATGTTTGAATTAAAAGTTTCAGAACGAATAATTCTTCCGCTTAAATCATAAATCTCATAAAGCTCAGGCTCAATATCAAAACCACTAATTTGTATAAATTGATCTGCAGGATTAGGATGAATATTTATTGAATTTAGAATTAAATTTTCTTCAACAGAAACAATCTGAGGAGCAGACTCTCCCATTACCGGTCGCATCATAACTGCGGCAGGAATAATTGATGAAGACCAGCCTAATCCTTCCGTTTTAAAAAACAAATGTTGATTAGC
>JAHDHT010000125.1:0-6316 GCA_020631175.1 Chitinophagales bacterium | reverse complement strand
TTAACCGTATTATTTTGAGGAATGTCATCTCCTGCACCTGATGAAATATTATATTCAGCCGTATAGCAAACCGTATCTAATCCGTAATTCGTTGGGAAGGTCCATGTCTCCGGATTAAATGTTTTATCAGATAAAGCTTCCGCTACATCGGTTGTTGTACTGATTTGAAATACATTTGAAGCGTTTTGATTATCAATCACATCTAAGCTATAATTTGCCGAGATAATTGCATTTTCTAAATTTCTTGACAAAATAGAATGGAAGGATTTCAATTCTGTAGATTGAAAATCATAGAATTGATGATACGGCATCGTGGTATAATTCAATAAAATATTTTCCGGTTCATAAACTAAAGCATAATCCAGAAAAACACTATCCGTACCACTGCGATTCACATCCATATCTACATAATCAATATGCCATAAATCATTGTTTCCGGTAATTGAAGCCCAATTTCTAAATCTGAATTGGAAGGCGTCATGATACCAGTCTTCATTATCTACTCCAATTAAAATATATTGGAACGGCGCATTATCGGCACCACCGATACCCCATACTTTTGTCCATGTCGAATCCGAATTGTAAAACTCAACCACTAGAGAATCTCCTGTATTGGGAACATCTCCTAATCCTCCTCCCTGATAAAAGAAACTGAGATAGATTGAATCAGCGAGACTATATTGACTCATTTCAATTTGTTGACTGGTCAGTGTATCCGCCGGTGCTAAATTATTTGTGAAACCCAGATCATAAGGTAAGCCTGCTTCATTTAATCCATCAAATGTTGCAACACCAATTGTGACCGGATTATCTGCCATACTTCGGTTTACAAAAACATATTGATCTTGCCAGTATACAGGATCAGGCGTATGACCCGGATTAGAGAAATCGTCTGTAAAGGGCAGACTTAATAGTGCTTCCCCATCTTTCTGAACAGCTTTAGCAATTTCTTCTTTATCTGCCATTTGAAGCACGGCATTCACCTGGAGACTCTTAGTGTATTCCTGACCATAAACCTGGTCATTAAATAGACTAAATATTATGATAATACTTAAGATGTACTTCATGTTTTAATTTGGTTTGTAAGGATTTGATTCTTCCTCTTCTTCTAACTTCATTTCTGCTTCCAGTATTTTCTGGAAATTTTCCGGATGCGTTATGAAAACGTCAATTGTCTGTCCAATATTGACTAAACGACCAGGATAAAATTCAGGTGATTGTCTGTATATGACCGAAGAAGCAGTATCTACGACTGTTTGATCAGCAATAACTGCACCTAAGCGCAATGAAGAAGCTTGTATATTGAATTTTCCCTGTACAAAAGGGATTCCTTTTAGATCCGGCATTTGAAACTGTGTGCTTCCCAATCCATCCCCTACAATCAGGTCGATGGTAGACCCTTTAAAAATCTCAGTTCCGGCTTCAATTGCAGTTCCATTAAATTCTTGTTGCAAAACAGCATCTTTAGCTAAGTCAGGTTTTTTTGTTATCTCTCCTACAATCAATCCCATATTCTTCAATTGCATCTGAGCATATCTCAAAGACTTATCAATTAATTCCGGCATTTTTACACGCGGTGCTTCAACTGCATTAACGGTAAGAAATATTTTCCTCCCTTCTTTCACTTTATGATTTGCTTTTGGATATTGACCAAGAACAATACCCGGTTTACGACCAACCACAAAGGTGCTATCAGTTACTTTATATTTGAGATTATTTGAAGATAGTTTCTGCTCTACCTGCTTAATTGACATATCTGCCAAATCAGGAACGGTTACTTCTTCCCCATGTCGGGTATACATTTGTAAGCCGAAATATAAAATGCAAAATGCCAGCAACAATGTTATTATCATTAGCATTGCATTAAATAAGAATAAGCGACTTTTAAAGAAATTAAGCAGGCTCAATAGTAAATTTTTTAAATCCGTAATCTAATATCTTGTCAATAAATTCAAATGGCTTGTAACCGTTTAAGGCACTCTGATGGAAAATACAAGTTGCAGGCGTCATTCCCGGTAAACTATTCACCTCTAATATAGTAACATCAGTTTTTCCATCTGCGTGAACATGAACAAAGGCATCAATTCTTGCATAGCCTTCAATATTTAATGTTTCAGCTACTCTTTTTATTTCAGCTCTTACCTGCATGCTGACCGTTTCATTCAATTCAGGGTCATTATGAAATCTTGCAGGAGTTATATTTTGACCTTCACCGGCCAGAAATTTTTCTTCAAGACTTAAAATTTCACTTGATGATAAAACTTCACTTGGTTCAAAAACTTCTATAAAAATACTTCCGCCGCCAAAATCAGATGTTAACAAGCCAACGGTAACTTCTAAAAATCGTGAAGCGTTTCCTTTTTCAATTTTATTTTCAACTAAAAATTCATTCTTGCGCGGAAACTCTTCGTTTGATTTTAAATTTAAAATCAAACATTCTTTCTCAGAAAGTTTTTCTTCATCTCTGAAAATTAAGTCAGCAAATGCGACCAATTCTTCTTCGTTGTTAATCATCTTAACAGCTGCACTGCATCCATCATCAACCGGTTTCACAACGAACGGAAAACTATAATTATTTAAAATTACTTTAGTACTTGTTTCTTTATTCTCAAACCAGTTATCCTTAAAAATTAATAACTGCTCCGGTACTTTAAAGTCGTAATCAAGCAACATCTGATTGCACCGATACTTATTAATTGTAGTTTTCGAGGTATTAGGAGAAGAACCGTTATAAGGTATGTTATATTCTTCCAAAACCGATTGAATAGATCCATCTTCTCCCGGCCGACCGTGTAATGCGATAAAAACAGCGTCAACTTCTTCTTTTAAAGTATTAAAATCAGTGTCAACAGGAGCACTTAAGACTTTTGATGCAAAAGTCTGACTAACTTCTTCCGCATCTTTTTTGATTTCTTCAAGAATTGGAATTGATCTGTAACTATTTATTTTCTCTGTAATATCATCGGCATTATCTTTCAATAAAATATTTACCGGAATTTTATATAAATGAATTCCATCTTCTTCTAATTTTAAAAAGTATGGAATTGCTGTATATTTTTCAGAAGATGATAATTTTTCAAAAATATTTCGGCCACTTTCAACGGAAATATGACGCTCCGCAGAATAGCCTCCTAAAATTACTCCAATAGTAATTTTCCTTTCTATTTGCTGTCTTTTATTCTGAAGTCGTTTATCTAATAAATCAAGTGCCTGTTGTAATTCCTGTTTAGGATATTTATTACTTTCTTTTCTTTCAAATAAAGACTGACGAATTATAAATGAAAGAAATTCACTTGGTGTTAATCCAATTTCTGAAGCCTGATGAAAAAAGAATGAAGATGGTAACATGCCCGATGTCGTATTCGGATCGTTTAAGAAAATCTTTCCTTCAGGTGTATAAAAACCATCAATTCTGGCATATACGTTGAAATTAAAAAATTCAAAAAGCGAACAACACTGAGCTCTTATTTTTTGAACAGCTTCATCCGGTAAATCAATAGGTGTCTTTTTTCGACTTAAACCCGCAAGATATTTCGAACGATAATCAAAGATTTCTTCACCTTTAATTATTTCTGTTGGTGGTAGTGCTATAGGTTCACCGTTATTGTGTCTTAAAACAATACAACTAAACTCCTTACCTTTTATAAAAGGTTCGATAATAACTTTGTTCTCAGAATCAACTGCCTCTACTTTAACACTTGTATTTCCATCCGAAAACTTTTGATGTAAAACTTTAAAAATTTCTTTCGGGTGTTCAATTAAACTTCCATCCACAAACATTGGAAGCCCTACTCCTGTTCTGATATCACACAAATCAGCAACAAATTGAATTTGACCGGTGTCATTTAAAGTAAGCCAGTTTGCAGCATGAATTGTCTTAATAAAAAAACTTTCTTCAATATGATTTACAAATTGATCAAAATCTTCTTCATGAATAAATTGAACACCAATTGAAGAACCTTGGGTAGCAGGGCGGCTTACTGCAGGAAAACCAATTTGCTCCTTAACAGCATTATAAACCTCTTCTTTTTGCTCTATCCAGTCCTTTCCAATTTCAATAAAAGGCAAATGATCAAAATCAGTATTCTGCATCATCTTTTTTTGATAAGCTTTATCTATACCAATTGCAGAAGCCAAAACACCAGAACCCGAATACGGAATTCCGATACTTTCCAATAATCCCTGAATGGTGCCATCTTCTCCAAATTTCCCGTGCAAAGCAAGGAATGCAAAGTTGATCTCATTAGCAAGTTCATGCAATTCAAGTTTTTGCCCTAAATGAGACGCCAACTCATCGGCAGATTGCCCCTCTTTTAATGGGACAGAATCGGCATATATTTGAAACTCAGGGGAAAGCCTGAAACTAAGTTCAGGATCAGGATAAAAATCCCTTATTGTTCCCTTATAGAGATATTTCCAGTCTAACAGGATAAAGTTGCCAAAAGAATCAAGAAAAATAGGTACCGGCTCGAAAATACTTCGATCCAGGTTATCATATACTGTACGACCGCCGGCAAAAGAGATTTCCCTTTCCCTGCTAAAGCCTCCGAATATGATACCTACTTTCATGCTGTAAAAATACGTTTTTGTTTGATGCTTTTATCTAATGTGTAATAAACAAAAAAACAGCTTAGATCATATCTAAGCTGCCCTAAATATTGTTAACAAATGTGCCTAAATATGTAGCTTTTCCTTTCTTGCTAAAAGAACATCTTCCGTCTCTTCTCTGTCAGGGTCAGGAAGACAACAATCTACCGGGCAAACTGCTGCACACTGCGGTTCTTCATGAAAACCAACACATTCTGTGCATTTATCCGGTACTATAAAGTAATAGTCCTCCTCGATTGCATCCTGACGAGCGTCTACAGTAACCTCTTTACCATCTTCAAGCACATAAGAGCCTTGAACGTTGGTTCCATCCGAAATTGACCAGTCAATACCACCTTCATAAATGGCATTATTCGGGCATTCGGGCTCACAAGCCCCACAGTTTATACATTCATCTGTTATTATAATCGCCATAAAAGTCCTCTAATTTTTTACAAAACAACTAAATTTTTAACACCTTCGCAATAAAATAGTTCCCGTGAAGCTGCAACAGCGTATTGAATTATTAACACTGCTCGGTATATATCTTAAAAAGGAAAATCATGCCGAAAATGACGTCTATTATAAAGTCAGACAAAAGAACGCCTGGTTTAGTATTCCCTTCCTGCAATATCGCATAGATACTATAGTTGAAAACTATCTGATCAAAGATAAGCTACAACAGTTTGCCGCGCAATATGCAATTCCGGAGGAAACTAAAACTGTAAAGGTAATAGGTCAGGTTCTTGCCGGAAATATCCCTTTAGTTGGTATACATGATTTGATTTGTACTTTCCTAAGCGGTCATATATCACAAATTAAACTTAGCAGTAAAGATGAAGTTCTTTATCACTACATTTTAAACTATCTCAAAGACCTGGAACCGGAAATCGCGAATTATTTTCAGATAACAGAAAGGCTCTCTAATTTCGACGCCATCATAGCCACCGGAAGCAATAATTCAGGCAGATATTTTGAACAGTATTTTGCTAAATATCCTAATATCATCCGTAAAAATCGAAACGGACTGGTGGTTATAACAGGAAAAGAAAGCGAAGAAGAAATCACAGCAATCGGAAAAGATGTTTTTACTTTTTACGGTATGGGCTGTAGAAGTATTTCAAAATTATTTGTTCCCGAAAATTATGACTTCGTGCCTATACTAAGAAATTGGGAAGAACATTATAATGAAGTAAAAGATCATAATAAGTACAAAAATAATTACGACTACCAATTAAGTATCCTTTTAGTAAATCGTGTCGATCATTTAGCAAGCGAAAATATTTTGTTGCTCGAAAATGAAAACATGGCCTCTCCTATCAGCCTGCTACATTATCAAAAATATTCAAATCCGGAAGAGGTCAATAAGTGGATTGAAAAACATCAGGAAGAAATACAATGTGTTGTTTCTAAGAATTCTGTAATCAATAACGCTCTGCCTGTAGGTTCTGCACAATCTTGCACTCTTTATGATTATGCAGATCATATTGATACTATGAAGTTTTTAAAATCTGTATAATTTTTTCTTTTGAAGCTGTTCCGGCTTTCCGTTTGTACGCGCTGCTTTAGCCATTGCTTCAGCTAAGTATTTTCTTGTCTTCCGCTGTCAGCCATCGAAAACACAAGCTTCAGTAATGGCTAAAACAACGGGTAACACTGCAATCCGGGCTATTTTTTTTGCTAGTCGTTAGTCGTTAGTAATCAGTTTTCAGTAATTATTAATTCGTAA
>JAHDHT010000452.1 GCA_020631175.1 Chitinophagales bacterium | reverse complement strand
ACCAACCCGGATTTTCAAAAATATTTCGCTTAATAACGGAGGGCGTATAGGTTCCATAATAACCCATTCCAATAAACGACTTAAACACTTTATTTTTTGAAGCCTTTTCCTCAAGATGCGCTAATAATTCATATTCTTTCAAAGCCTCACCCGTCTTTAATTCCTCTTTCATTCGAATTGAAGGCGGAATCGTTTGCGCGATTAACTCTTCTAAAGTAGATAAACCAATTGCTTCAAGACAAGCCTTAGTTTCTTTTGAATCTGATCCAATATGCCGATTTACAAATTGATCAGGATGTTGTAATTTATTCACTCTTTGTGCGGTTTGTTACTGCAAAAATAACGCTTATCTCATCAATTCGGTTGATATTCGGGCGATTATTAGTCGCTTTGTTGAACGCTGTACACAGATTACACACAATTGTATTTATTCTTTTGGGCAGTCCCTTTTTACTGCCCTTTCGCCTTGCTCATGGCTGTAAAAAGGTCAGGCTCTACGCTTGTACGCACTGCTTGCCCATATTGCATGGTATATTCGTTTGCCGTCTTCCGCTGTCAGCCGTCAAGCCTCATTGCCATGCTAACATGCGCAAACAGAGGGTATCGCTGCGATCCTTACTGCGGGGGGGATGAAGTTCAAGTGTCAAGTTCAAACTCAAATTCAAATTCATAGCACATAATAGAATGTCCCGCTGGAGGGTGAGAGAATATATTCTCGAGAAGCAAATATATTTGCGAGGGGAGCCAGCGAAGCGCTCGGAGGGAGGATACGAGAACAAAAAAAACAGACTCCAAAACGATTCTCATCGCCTGAAGCCTGTTTACTCTGCTTGTATCTTAAAACCTTAATCTATCTGATCAGGGTTATATTTCCTTTTCGAACCAGCTCTTTACCATTCTGCAATTTGAACCAGCCTTGCCATACATAGACGCCGGGGTTTTCATCCTTCCCATGGAATGTTCCATCCCATGCATCACCTTCCATCGTAGTACTAAACAATAATTCACCCCAACGGTTGAATACTTCAAACTTAAATTCAATGACAGATTCCATTGCCAGCGGTAAAATATCATCATTCAATCCATCTCCGTCCGGAGTGAAAACATTCGGTACATAAGGTTCCTGATATTCAACAAAAATCGTTACCGCATCCTGAGCAATACAACCGCTTTCAGAATCAACCGCAGTTATAGTATAAGTAGTCGTCTCTGTTGGAGTTACAAATGGTGCCGGACATTCAACACAACTAATCTCCTCATTCGGCGACCAGGTATAGCTAGTGTAATTCGTACCGGATGATGCAGAATTTAATACCACAGCTTCACCGGAAAGAATCGTCTGATCATCAATAGTTAATACAGTTAATGTGTTAACGATTACATCTTGCTCAACTCCGCTAACCGGACAATCAGTACCATTAACATCTACCTGAACGGAATATAAACCGGGATCATCCCAACTTAAGGTATAAGGACCTGAACCGGATCCACTAATAACATTTGCTCCATCAAAATTCCAGAAATACTGTGCATTATTCATACTTGCTCCGGAAGAACTGAGCTCAACTAGTAACTCCGATCCCTGACAGATACTTTCCGGCATGGTGATATTTATTATCGATGTTTCTAATATACTAATCTGCTCGCTGTAAGTGCTCGGACAATCACCAATTGTGGAATACGTAATGTTATATGAATTACCCGGAATACCACTTTGTAAATCTATAGCTCCACTGATTGGATC
>JAHDHT010000451.1 GCA_020631175.1 Chitinophagales bacterium | reverse complement strand
CGGTTACCATTTTATCCATAGATGCTTTTTCCTGAATGGGAATGTATGGAGGGTTACTAACTATTACATCGTATAGTTTACTCTGTTTGGAAGGATGATAAGCTAAAATATCGAAGGCTTCAAAGTGAACTATTAATTCATTTAGTTTAGCATTTTGCTGAGCAATAGCTAATGCATCAGTGCTTACATCAACACCTGTACAGGCAGCATATTGAATTCCTGCCTTAATTCCTAGAATAATACAACCTGAACCGGTACCAATATCTAAAATATCGATATTCGATTCTTGCTCGTGCTTTGAAACGATCCAATCCACCAGTTCTTCTGTTTCAGGACGTGGAATCAATACATTATTGTTGACCAGCAGTTTTAATCCGTAAAACCAGGTATAGCCAATAACATATTGTGGCGCTATCCCTTCTTTTATCTTATTTAGGTCTGTTTTTAAATGTTTTATTTGATCTTCTTTTATTTCTTGTTCTGCAAACAGGATTAACTCTGAAGTTGAATAATTGAAATGCTTTTCTATCAGTAAAGAGGCTATATTTTTAGCTGCGTATGCTGAGCAGCTATTGCTTAGCTCAGAAATTACCATCTTTGTGATCTCATTTACTTGCATAAACAAATGTAAATTGGATTCAGCAGATCTTCACCGTCCATATATCCGCAGATGTATACAACTTGCCGGAAAAGCTTTAGGAAAAGCCGCTCCTAATCCTTTAGTCGGTGCTGTTTTGGTATATAAAGACCGGATAATTGGTGAAGGTTGGTATAAAGCATTCGGCGGTTCTCATGCTGAAGTTCATTGTATAAATTCGGTTAAAGCAACTGATCAAGATAAAATTGAAGACTCAACCTTATATATCAGTCTTGAACCCTGTTGTTTTCATGGTAAGACTCCGGCTTGTACCGATTTAATTTTACGCTCGAATATTAAGCATGTCGTTTTTGCTTCTAAAGATCCCTTTCCAAAAGTTGATGGAAAAAGTATTTCCATTTTAGAGGATGCGGGAATTAAAGTAGAGTACGGAATTCTGGAAGGAGAACAAGATGAATTAAACAAGCGTTTTATTAAATTTTACCGTGAAAAAAGACCCTATATCATTCTAAAATGGGCCGAAACTTTAAATAGGTTTGCTGCGCCGATTAATAATGAACAAAAATGGATTAGTGGAAAGCTTGCCAAAAAACTGGTACATAAATGGCGATCTGAAGAGCAGGCAATTCTGGTTGGAGTAAATACTGTTTTAGCTGATCAGCCTTCACTCGATAATCGATTATGGTCGGGTAACTCGCCTACTCCAATCATAATTGATCCGGATTTAAAAACGGAAGGAAAATTAAATTCGATTCAAGCAGAACGACTTTTTGTTTTAAATAAACATGCAGATACTGTTACAGGAAAAATAAACTTCATAAAAATTGATTTTGATTCATTTCCTGAATCTTTTAATCAATTTTGTTTTGAACAGGAATTGCAATCTGTTTTTATTGAAGGCGGAATTTTCACCTTGAATTATTTTATTCAAAACAACTTATGGGATGAAGCCAGAATAATTCGAAGTAATGGTTCATGGGCAGACGGTAGAAAAGTGGAATTTACTTCAGGGAGTTTAAGTGATTCTTTTCAACTTGAAAAGGATGCTGTTGAGATTTATTTGAATACTTAAAGTCGACTTTAGTCGCCCCCTTTTAAGAGACGACTAAAGTCGTCCCTACATTACATAGCCGACTTTCTCTAAACTAATAT
>JAHDHT010000124.1:7459-11022 GCA_020631175.1 Chitinophagales bacterium | reverse complement strand
TGATAGGAAGCAAAAAATGCTGGTGAATAGTATTGACCAATAAAGCCAATATTTTTTGAATAGTGTTTTGTAGTTACAGTACTTGCAGAAAAATATTCAGAACCATCTTTAAAATAATCGGTTACTTCAACAGTTAATACGTCTTCATAAAAATTGCCTAACCAATTAAGAGTGTCTTCTTTAGCGATAATTTCGAAATTAAAAATCCGAATAACATTGGGTGCATCTGGAAAATCGAAATTATAAAGTGTATCAGACCATGTTCCGCCAACGCTTAATGAGTAGTCAATAAATGTTAATTCACCATGCGTGGTTTTACTGTAGGCTTTCGTACTATCTGTCCTTACAAATGCAGCGTTTGTTTTTTTATATTGAATGTTGTCTATTATAGTGTCACCGTAAATTTCGAATACTCGATTATCTATTGATGATGTACCATATTCATAGTCGTAAGTTGAATCAATATAAGACCAGTAGCTATTTTCCGTTATTGGATAAATAGCTAATTGTTGATTGAAAATTGTGTCGTTATTAGTTAACAGTGAATCTATATCTTGATTGTCAGTACCGGGGTCAATTATTTCTTTATTACAAGAAATTATAATTAATAGTATAAATAATAGTGAGCAGAGTCTTTTCATATTACTTTTTAGTAATCTCAAAGTATGAAAACTTTTATAACAAAAATGTAAAATTTATTAGTTACGTAGTTTTAGCAACAATTAGGCGGGCATTCTTCTTTTAACTCGCCAAGCCTGTTTAGAAACGACACTTCTTTAAAATGTTTGGCATTCACTTTTTTAATTCTTTCCCGTAATGCATCGCTTGCATTTCCGTAGAGCTCAACTCCTATAAATTCTCTGGAAACATCCAGTTGATCTTTGAATTTTTTATAATTGTCAAAGTGCTCTAATACGGCTTCCGAATTAGCATATGTTTCTAAAACTTTTAGCGTATTATCTGTTTCCGAAACATACCAGTCATATTGTAAAAGTCCTTTTTCAGTTTGAGCACAATGGGCTTGTAAAGCTTTTACTGTTTCGGTTAAGTTTTCCAATTGATTATCAATTAATCGTAATGTTGCAATTAGAATAATTCGATCTTTCATAAAATTTACTTTTGTTGAATCTGCGGGAATTTATCTGCAACCAGGTTAAGCTTTATTCCATGTTCCAGATATGCTTTTAATCCGTCCAGAACAGTAGTGAATCCACCTGTATTGTTATTAATGGCTTCAATTAAAGCATCTCCTTCTTGTTGAAATCCATAATTCTTAATAATCACATAGGTGCTATCATCGGAATAAGAAGAGAATTCAAAATCTACAGTAGTTTGAGGGTCATCCCATTTTATGCGTATCAGTTTATTTATTAAAACCTCTTCCACAAATACTTCAGCAGACACATTGTACATTTCCCATTCCCATTTAATGCGTTCTCCTTTTTCAAGCTTGCCACTTGATTTTGTAAACCAAAAATTTGTTGTTACTTCCGGATCAATAAAGGCATTAAAAACTTCTTCAATCGGTTTTCGGATAAGCATTTGACATTCTACCATAAGTAACGTTTTAACTGAATAATTGTATTATAAAACCAATTATACCTATAAACAAACAGAGTGGAGAAAAAAGCTTTGAATCTGCGCTGGCAAATTTTGTTCCCTTTACTTTTTTAAATAAGCCAACATAGTTAAATTCTCCAATTGCTCTCAGCGTGAAAATAGCCGATACAAACCATCCTGTAAATTTTAAAAGCCAAACCGGTAATGGTAAATTTATTAAACCCGTTTGAGACAAATAATAAATTGCAATGCTCAACAGTCCGATCGCCACAATTAAAGTAGCAAATTTTGGGATGTTGATCGTTGATTCTTCACCCGGCTTAGTAGGGTAGACACTATCTGTTCCAAACGAACCACCAAACAACCAGTAAAAATGGAAGCCGCTAAGAATTAAAAAAATTAGAAACAATATTAATTGTAGTAAAAACATAAGTTGTAAATTAGGGCTTTAAGAAATAGTTTTTCAATCTATTCTTAAAAGTAAAAAATATCAGAATAGACAGTAAACCTGAAATTAAAAATGCAATTAACATATTTTCTGTGTTCATTACATAACCTCTTTCTCCATTTTCTAATACCACATAATTTGGATTGAAATAGGTAAGAACTTTTGTTAAAGATCTCCAGCTAAAAATAAAGAATCCTATAAAGCAAAGTGCGATTAGAAAAACTTTTAGAATTTTCATTGTTGAAAATATTAGTTCAGACTACCTTACCAAGGTAACATTACCATGTTGAACTTTCATCGTTTCATCAAAAGTGAAATTATATTCAACATGCCAGACATATGCAGACATCGGTTGTTTAACACCTTTAAAGAATCCGTCCCATCCTTCCGAAGGATCTAATGATTCCCACATTAACACTCCCCATCGATTGTATACTCGCATATGATATGCATCCACATTAAAATGATGAACTCTGAACAAATCATTTTGACTGTCGCTGTTTGGAGAGAAAGCTGTAGGAACATATAAAAAGCCTTTTTCTTCTACGGTGACTAAAATTGAAGCTACATTACTGCAACTATTTGTCGGATCACTTACTTCATAAATAGTCGTTGTTAACGGTGTGGCAAATGGGTTAGGGCAGTCAAAACAACTAAGGCTTTCATTTGGCGTCCATAAAATGTTATCGCTACCACTAACATTCAATTCAACTGGAATACCTGCTTCGGTGTTTAAATCAGGTCCGGTTACTAATTCAACTGACGGTAAAATGGTGATTTGGATTTCATCTGTTGCCACACCGCAATCATTGCTTCCGCTAAGACTTAAAGTAAAAGTACCTGTTTCACTGGGATCTGGTGTAAAAACAGAAGTTGTTGCATCATTAACGGTGATACTACCGGGAGCACCAGTCCATATTAAATCGTTGGTGCTGCTTGAGGTATTTATAAATACCTGTTCGCCTTCACAGATTTCTAGATCATCACCTGCATTAACATTTAAACTTCCGTCTGTCAGGTTAAGCGTTATTTGATCCGTTATGTTACCACAGTCGCTATTTAATGTAATTTCTAAAACAACTGCACCCATTTCTCCCGGGGCAGGAGTGTAGGTCGAATTTAAATCATTCACATCAGAGAATGTTCCGTTTCCTCCTGACCAGCTTACTGAATTGAAATTATCTGCTGTTGCATTTAAATTAAATACCTGATCATTACATCCATCCAAATCACTTCCTGCATTTAAATCAGGTGCATCAACAACATTGATTTGAACGTTTAATGTTTCTGTACAACCAAAAGCATCTGTTATGACAACCTCATAATTTGTGTCAACCGACGGTGTGGCTATAGGCGTAGCGATATCCGTATCTGAAAGGCCTGCTGAAGGAGACCATTCATACGTTTCACCACCCGTGGCTTCAAGGTTTACACTTTCGCCATCACAAATTGTTTCATCTGCTGAAATGGAAGTAATTAAAGGTGGTGCAACAACAACATCAACAGATGCCTCAGCAGAACAAGAACCACCATTATCAACGCTGACAGTATAAGT
>JAHDHT010000124.1:0-7359 GCA_020631175.1 Chitinophagales bacterium | reverse complement strand
ATCGGATCAATTGTATAACTAACTCCACCCGAAAAATCTAATAATATGCTGTCGCCTTCACATAAGCTCGTAATAGAATCATTCAAAAACTGAATTTCAGGTAAAGGCACAACATTTAAGGTGAATGTTGTGTCACCGGAACATCCGTTTGAATCTCCTTCCACCGTATAGGTAACCGTTTGGTCAGGATCGGCATTCACCGTATTTCCCGTTGTAAGATCTAATCCATCCGAAGGAGACCAGGTATAATTGTCAGCACCGGAAGCGGTCAATACTATACTTGAACCGTTACAGATAGAGTCATTGTCTGCAACTACATTAATTGTTAATTCATTTGAAATTTCAATATTAACTATTGCTTCAGATACACAATTGTTTGCGTCGGTTGCAGTAATGGTATAGTTAATATCACCTGCTCCAATACCCGGCGTGATTTCAAAAACAAATGGATCAGCTGTTGCTGAAACATCTGTATTGTTATCCCATACATAAGTTGCGGCATCTCCAATAATTTCAACGGAGGCTGTTCCTCCCGGACAAACACTCATACTATCCGAAAGAAATTCCAGGTCAGGCAGAGGATTTACATTTATTGTTATTGAATCTAATGCATCACATCCCTGATTATTTTCAGCGGTAACATAAATTGTTGTTGTTTCCGTTAAGGTCGCGATAGCTTCAGAACCGCTTCCGTTAATCGCATCTGCATTTGTCCAGTTGTAAAAAGATAATCCATCTGTCACAACAAGACTAACGCTGCCATTTGCACATGTAGTAGTTACATCAGGTATTATTGTTAATCCCCCACCACTTTGAACATCTACACTAACAGCGATTGAATCGATACATCCATCACCATCTTCAGCTAATACACTATAAATGGTAGGAGCAATAGGCGTTACCCAAACTTCACTACCGTTTGGTGTACCCAGACCGTTTGCCGGTAGCCAGTTATGATTCGATCCGCCGTTTACTTCAAGTAAAATTGAATCCCCTAGGCAAACAGAGGGAGCAGGATCAACAAATGAAATATCAATATCATCGGTAACATCAATATCAAAGTTGATACTTGCAATACATCCATCCGGATCTTCAGCTTCTAAAGTATAGGAAGTATCTCCGTCCGGAGTTATTGTATAACTGTTGTCAAATCCCATTTCGACATTATCGGAAGGAGTAATAACAATATTATTAAATGTCTGAGCAATTTGAACCGTAAAAGATTCACCCGGACAAATACTTGTAAGGTTCTGATTAAAATCTAAAGCTGTGCCAGTTGATACTTCAATAAAAACCGAACTGGTATCCGAACATCCGTCCGGATTGGTAACTGTAACAATATATTCTGTATCTGTAGACGGTGTCGCTATTGGTTCCCAAGGATTAGTTAAGTCTAAATCTGTAACAGGGCTCCAATCGTAAGTGTAATTACTGTTTGTTCCCCAATCACCGGTTATGGTAACCGGATTTCCACCACAAACAATAACATCATTCATTGCCTGTATATTAAAATCAGGAAATACTTCAATATCTATACTGTTGTTACCGGTACATCCACTGCTGTTTTCGCCTTCCACAAAATAGGTGGTATTGGTAGTCGGAGCTACTTCAATAATATTATCATTTACGGAAATGATGCTTGGATCAGCATCCCAGTTGTAAGTGCCCGCACCTGAAGCTGTTAAAGAAATAGTGTCTCCAAAACAAACGATATCAGAAGCATTTATTTCAACCGACAGGGCGGCAGTTACTTCCACTTCCACATCCACTTGTGTTAAACATCCATTAAAATTAGATTCAATGGTATAAATAGTATTCGAAGATGGAAATGCAAAAAAACTGGTATCACTCACCGGTAAAATATCGGTTTGCGGATCAAAGGTATATGCAAGACCGTTTCCTGTTGCTTCAATTAAAACAGAATCACCCGGACAAATAGATGGAGCCGATGGGCTTACCGTTAGTTCAGGGTAGGGGTTAACAAAAATTTCTGCAATTGCGGTATCAACACAACCGTTTGCTTCGGTTACGATCACCATTAAAGTATCTAAACCTTCTTCTGCAGATGTCCATATCGTTGCATCAGCTGCAGCATCATCAAACAAACCGGCAGGTAACCATTCAAAAGAAGTACCACCAGATGCATCCACATTTACTTCATCACCAAGGCAACTAACAGAAACTGCAGTATTAAGAACCGCAGTAGGAGCTTGTTCAAGAATCGGATTAATTATTTCCTGAACGGTACAGGTACCGTCAGCATTACTTACATCTAAAATGTAGGTTGGAAATGCAGTTCCCGGCACCACATTTATAGTTGAACCTGTTTCAGGCCCGCTTAAACCAGTTCCACTCCATGTATATTCTAAGGTGTTATTCGTAGAGCTGACAATTAAATTCAAATTTTCATTGGAACAAGAACCAAAAAAATCAACATTAAACGGAGCAAAATCATTTACCGTTAATGTAACATCTGCTGTTGTAACACAACCTGCTGTATTGCTTGCTTCTAATGTGTAAATTGTTGTAACGTTCGGACTCGCACTTGCATTTAATGTTCCGGCATTGATCAGATCTGTGTCCGGTGTCCATGAAAAATCATTTGCATTTACATAAGATTGTAAAGTACTGCCAAGATCAAAAGTTACTCCCTCACAAATTTCAGCATCGGCCACAAATAAAACAGGCGCTTCTTCAACAGTTATCGGTAAAGTAGAACTGGCTGAGTCATTACAACCGTTAACTAATAAATCAATTACATAATTTCCTGCGATCGGAAAAGAAACAACAGGATTCTGATCTGTTGAAGACGGATTATCAGAACCTTGAATATCCCATTCAAAATCTACAACATTGGTTGAATTATTTTGAATGTTAATTGTTTGTCCAACACAAATTACCGGATTCAAAACGGTGAAATCCGCAGTTGGAATATCATTGGTGCTCGCTGAAATTGTAATGTCTTCAGAAAAATCACAACCATTTCCATCCTGCCCGCTAACGGTGTAGGTAAAGGGTAAAGATGTTGGAGTTGCATTCACAATACTTCCAAAAGTAGTATCTAATCCATCCGCAGGAGTCCATGAATAAGTTGCACCCGGTCCTGCATCGACGACCATTTGAACCGACTCGCCAGCGCAAATAGTAGGAGCGGAATTATTAAATGTAACTGTAGTTTCCGGAAAAACATTAATACTCGTCTGATCAATAATCAAACATTCTTCTGCGGCTGTATAACTAAGCGTAATGGTTTGATTTTCTATTGCCGTAAAGCTGATAGCGTCAACACCCGTATCTAAAACTCCATTAACAGAACTTTCCCATTGATAATTAGTGCTGTCTCCACCCAAACCCTCCAGGTTCACCGTTTCACCAGAACATACAGCAGCGCTACCATTGTTACTTATATTTAAATTTATTTCAGGGTTAATGGTAATGCTGATCATTTCTGCAGAAGAAATACAACCTTCATTGGCTAAAACAACATATACCTCCACCGTTCCCGGTGTGTTACTGTCGATATCCGAATTGGCATCCCATACCAAATCGTTAAAAAAGGTTTCAAAAGGTAATGCTGCCGGATTTACATTCGGGTCTTCAAAATACAGTTGACCTTCACCGACAGCATCTGTATCGAAAAAATAATTTCCTAATATTTCGCCCTGACAAACAATTTCATCTCCACTTACAATTGCAGCAGATGGAGTAGGCGGTGTATAAATTTCAATATCATAAGTTGCTTCGGTTAAACAGGAAGAAGCAGTACCTACATTTAAAGTTATCGTAGAATTAGCGGTTGGAGTAAAAGTAATTTCATCCGCCCCGGAACCAATGTTGCCATCTACATCACTAGTCCATACCATATCGGCAGCGTTTGTATTACTGCCTGTTAAAGTAATGGGAGTATTTTCACAAATAATGCCGTTCGCATCTGAAGAGGAAATAGCCAACGAAGTATTAGCATTTACAACAAGCTCTACAATTGTTGACTCACTTTCACAATTTCCATCCAAAATGGTAGCCCACACAAAATAACTTCCGGCTGTATTTTCGTCCACCCCTAATGTCGAAGGACTAATAGTAGCACCCGTATTAATTGTGGTAGCATTCGGACTTTGATCAGGGTCTTCATCGTACCATTGA
This sequence comes from Chitinophagales bacterium, assembly GCA_020631175.1. GTDB lineage: Bacteria > Bacteroidota > Bacteroidia > Chitinophagales > JAHDHT01 > JAHDHT01. The sequence continues at coordinate 3,216 of JAHDHT010000124.1, read as the reverse complement.
ATTATAGGTCCATCCGGACTTGTTATTTCAGCAAATGTTTCGCCTTCACAAATAGAAGCCGGTATGTTGATCGTTGGTCCTGCAGCTTGTGGGGTAACAATTACGCTTATCGTCTCCGAATATTCACAAGTTCCATCATTGTAAACGACAACATAATTTGTCGGATTATTAGGAGAGACGGTCCATGTATTGGTTGGAGGGATGGGTGGATTCAAAGAAGGACCTCCGTTAATAAAGTTATCTTCTTCATAAAAGATATAAATACTACCTGCCGGTGCACCGTTTGCTTCAAGCGTAAAATCGGTTCCGGCACATGAGCTACCGGGATCAGAAGTAAAGCTTAAGGCTAAAGCATCTTCTACAGTAATATCTTCAGAATAGGTATATGAATAGCCACAATCATTTTCTACTGTTAATGTAACGGTATAGTTGCCGGCAGTAGGAAAAATAATATCACTCATTATATTAACCCCGGAATACGTATCCGGTATTGCTCCGGGTGCTGACCATTCAGCCGTCGAAAATTCAACATCTCCTGCATTAATGGAAATACCAACATCAATAGGATCTCCGGCAAAAGCGCAAGTTCCTGTGATTACTAAGCCATCAAAATCAAGAGGAATATTTGAGTTAAAATCACCGGGAGTAGGAGGGCTGCCCTGAGAAGCACATTGCTCGGCATAAAAGGTACCCGGCATATCACATATCTGCGCCCAGGTACATCCCTGTGACCCATCACTGGATAAGGAAATCATATCCGGGTCATTCAAATCAAGAATGACGGATAATGGCGGACAGCCGGAAGTAGCATCAATATTAATGGTTTGAGGAAAACCAGAACCATCATCCGGGCCTTGTCCTCCATACCAATATAGACCGGAAATTAAGTCTCCGCTATCATTAAAAAGTGCTACCTGTTCATTAGTATTCGTGTAAATGCCGACAGCTATTGAAGGATCGCTGGCTGCAGGAGAAACAAAAGTACAATTACAGGTCGCTAAATTGATTACCTGCCCCGTGGTCGGAAAGTTTGGCGAATTCATACTGCCAATAACTAATGTTTCACCGGGTTGCAGTATAGTTCCGGCAGGTACCGTTACGCACCAATCTCCGTCACACATACTAAAACAACCGATATCCTGAGGCGTATCGCATGAATTAATTAATTCCGTCCACTCTTCGGTATTAGGTACACAATCTCCATCACAAGCGCCCGGTCCGTCAATCAATATTTCGTTGATGCTTATGCATTGTGTAAATGCAATTGTGTTTATACACAAGCATATGATTAAGGGCAAAACATATTTATACATTCTATGCATCCGGTGCTGCAAAATTAAGGATTAACTGTTTACAAACCCCATGAAGAGATTGTTAAAAAAGTAATATTGACATTTATTTTTCGATGCGGTCAATATGCTTGCCAAAAATGATGTTTTGAACGCCTTCAGATTGTAGAAAATCATGCGGAAAACCTAATTTAAAATCAGTACAAGCCCTGAGTTCAGCCAATTGATCAGCCGTCAAGTCAAGTTTTACTGAATCTAGAGCCGTTTGCAGCTGTACCTCATTTCGTGCTCCGATAATCGGAATAATATTCGAAGACTGTTGTCTAACCCAGGCCAGCGCTACTTCAACAGGATGAACTCCGCAAGCTCCGGCAATGTCAACAACTTTTTGTGCCACGGCAAGATTGGCATCACTCAAGCGGGGATTATCATCTTTTAATCGGTTTTCACCTTCAGCAGAACGATTGTATTTACCCGATAATAATCCACCAGCTAAAGGCGACCAGGCAAGTACGGATTGATTAAAATGCGCTGCCATTGGTAATAATTCACGCTCGATCGAACGCTCTACCAGGTTATATTCAACCTGAATAGCACTGGAGGTATTCCATCCTCTCCATTGGCACAAGGTTGCGGCTTTACTTACAATCCAGGCCGGTGTATCCGAAAATCCGTAGTATAAAATTTTACCACTTTGCACCAGTTCATCAAGCGATTTTACCACTCCTTCAACATCACTCAGATAGTCCCAGGCATGTAACCAGTATAGATCGATATAATCTGTTTTCAGATTTTTCAAACTGCTTTCAACGGAAGTCTTGATGTTTTTGCGATGATTTCCCCCTCTGTTAGGGTCGTCCGGATGTGTATTTAAACTGAACTTTGTCGCAATGATATGATCATGCCGTCTTCCATAAATAAATTCACCAATCCAGTCTTCGCTTTCTCCATTGGTATAATAATCGGCTGTATCTATAAAGTTACCTCCGGCATCCGAAAATTTTTGGAACATAGATCTGGCCATTTCCTTGTTAGCACCCCATCCCCATGCCGTTCCGAAGGTCATCGTTCCTAAACACAATTCACTCACTCTGAGCCCGGTATTTCCAAGAATTTTATATTTCATCTTTTCGTTTTTATTTGCTGCTTTTTTATTCGTTAAGGTGAACAACTTTCGCGACAAAATACTAATAAATGTTATATCATTGTCGCCTATGATGGTGGACATCTTTATTCCTTGTTTTATCGATCAGCTCTATCCTGATGTCGGTTTTAATATGGTCAAGGTATTAGAATCGGTGGGTTGTAATGTGCATTATAATCCAGAGCAAACTTGTTGTGGACAACCGGCATATAATGCCGGACTGTGGAAAGATTCTGAGCCGGTAGCCGAAAAGTTTATCAAAGATTTTGATTCCGATCGTTATGTTATTGCTCCATCCGCCAGTTGTGTTGGATTTGTTCGAAATCATTACGATGAATTGTTTAAAGACTCTACGAATCTTACTCCGGTGCAGCAGCTAAAAAATCGCATTTTCGAGTTCAGCGAATTTATGGTCGACATTCTTAAAATCGACAATGTAAATGCCCGCTTTGAAGCAAAAGCTACTTATCACGATAGCTGTACTGCATTAAGAGAATGTGGCATCAAATCGGCACCGAGAGCATTGTTGAAAAATGTTAAAGGACTGGAATTACTCGAAATGGAAGATACAGAAACCTGCTGCGGTTTTGGCGGTACTTTTTCTGTAAAATACGAACCAATTTCGGTTGCGATGGTAGAGCAAAAACTGGAGCATGTAAAAAATTCAGGTGCAGATATTATCATAAGTACCGATACCTCATGCCTCATGCACATGGAAGCCTATATCAAAAAACAAGGCTTTACCTTTAAAGCAATGCATCTGGTTGACGTGCTGGCCGCTTC
>JAHDHT010000450.1 GCA_020631175.1 Chitinophagales bacterium | reverse complement strand
CCACTTGTCCGTCTGTAACTAAAATCTTTATAATTTGAGAAGGCATTGGAGCTTCAAAACCTCCTTCCACTTTTTCTTTTTCTGCAGTAGGAAATTTATCTTTTTTAGTAAAATGAACATTTCCCGTATCAGGAGAATGAGCAAAATAGTTTTCACTTACTTTTGACAGAGAAACTGTTTGCTGAATGCCATCAATAATGAATCTAACTCCTTTGTCAAAGACTTCTACTAATTCAACAATATAAGTATGATCATTAATCATTATCTCAAACGATTCATTTTCTGCTATGATATACTTTAAAGAAACTTCTTTACTTTCAAGCAGATAAGTAATTTCCTGAGGAGCATAAAAATTACTTCTCCATCCTGACGGCATGTGTTTTAGTAAGCCTCTTTTATGCTGTCTTTGTTTCCAATCAAAAAGAGTTGCTGCAATCAAAGAGCGATGCTTGTTTTGCTCATTTATATTTTTAAATGAACCGGCTTCAAAATGATCTTTTATATAATTCGTATCATACTTTCCTTGCAGGATTTCATCCTTCTGAAATAAATGCAATAAAAAATCCTGATTACTTGTAATTCCAAGACACTTTAAATTCTTTAAGACATAAGTCATTTTGCGGTGAGCAGCAGTTCTGGAATTATCCCAAACAATGATTTTTGCAATCATCGGATCGTAATGAATTGAAATTTCAGCATTCGTTTCTATTGCAGATTCAATTCTCAATCCTTCCACTTCGGGTACATCCCATAATCGAACCGTTCCTGTTGCGGGAAGGAAATCATTAGATGCATCCTCTGCATATAATCGGGCTTCTACAGCATAACCATTTGATTTGATATCTTTCTGCTTATAGCTGAGGGTCATACCTTCTGCAGACTCAATTTGAAGTTGAACAAGATCAATTCCGGTAACTTCTTCTGTTACCGGATGTTCTACCTGTAAGCGGGTGTTAACTTCAAGAAAATAAAAGTCATTACTGGTATCGTCATAAATAAATTCGACTGTTCCGGCATTATCATAACTTAATGCTTTAGCTGCTTTTACAGCAGCGGCTCCCATTTCATTTCGTTTTGAATCAGATAGAACAGGAGACGGACTTTCTTCGATTACTTTTTGATAACGTCTTTGAATCGAACATTCTCTTTCAAGAATATGAATGGCATTTCCATGTTGATCTCCAAAAATCTGAAATTCAATATGTCTTCCTTTTTCTATATACTTTTCAATTATCAACTCATCATCACCAAAAGCTGATTTGGATTCCCGTTTCGCAGCTTCAATATTATTTTGTAATTCATTTTCATTGTGAACAATCCGCATCCCTTTTCCACCTCCACCTGCAGTGGCTTTTAATAATAGTGGAAAGCCAATTTTATTTGCTTCATTAATTAGCCGATCGAGACTTTGATCATCTCCCTGATATCCGGGAATTACGGGAACATCATGTTTAGCCATTATTTCTTTAGCGATGGATTTAGAACCCATTTGTTTTATGGCATTCGCATTAGGACCAATAAATATTATATTTTCTTTTTTACATCTTTCGGCAAAAGATGCATTTTCTGAAAGAAAACCATAGCCGGGATGCACAGCGTCTGCTTTTTGAGATTTAATGGCTTCTATAATTTTATCCTGATTGAGATATGAAGCAGAAGGGCTGTTTTCGCCTAAGTAAACTGCAGCATCAGCTTCTCTTACGTATTTACTTTTTCGATCAGCATCAGAAAATACAGCGATACTTTTAATGCCCATCTTTTTACAGGTTCGA
>JAHDHT010000449.1 GCA_020631175.1 Chitinophagales bacterium | reverse complement strand
AACCGGTATGCCATATTCCTTCCAAACGATGCCCTCTGGTACGCACAATCATCGGCGCTTTTTGTCCACCAGCAGAACGATAATGTAAAGTGGCCAAATCATCCGTTAAAGGTTGTAAACCATAGATTAAATAATCCAGATATTGAATTTCTGCGATCGGACGGAAACCTCTCATGGCCAATCCGATCCCCTGTCCCATTATCGTTGCTTCCCGAATTCCGGTATCAAAAATACGATCAATAGAAAATTTTTCCTGCAAACCAGCGAAACCCTGATTAACATCACCAATTTGCCCGACATCTTCACCAAAAGCAACTAATTCAGGATAACGTTGGAAATTTAAATCAAAACAAGTATTTAAAACCTGATAGCCATTTAAACGACTGCTTTCATCTGAAAACTCAGCTTTAACTTCCGGCACTTTCAAACTCGAATATTTCGAATGATCGTAAAGATGCGTCTTATAATTATCCCGTTCCTGTTCCGCAACACTTTTAATCCAGTTTCCTAAAGAAGTTCTGGAAGGATGCGATAGTCCGACCGTTGTTCTTAATATTTTTTTCGCTGTTTTAATTAAGTCTTTCCGCAACAAATCTTTATTCGATCGTAATTGTTGCATCCAGGATTTAATTTCGAGCCCGTTAGAAGCTAAAGGAACAATATCTTCCACATACGCTTCCAAGACATCCAGCTTTTGTAAAATCGGCACTTTGAAATTCTCAAAAGCCTGCTTACTAACGTTGCGTATATAGGCTTTAGCTTCTTCCTTCATTTGCGCAATCGTTTCTTCATCGGCAATGCGGTGATCTAAAATCCATTTTTCCATTTGCACCAGGCAATCAAATTCTTTTTCAAAAGCCAGGCGCTCTTCATCTTTATAACGTTCATGCGAACCCGAAGTCGAATGCCCTTGTGGTTGCGTAATATCTTCAACATGTACTAAAGCAGGCATATGATCTTTACGCATCTGCTCAGTAGCAGCTTTATACGTTTGTATCAATCCCGGATAATCATATCCTTTTGCCTTATAAATACGAACACCCGCCTTGCTTAAAGTCGGCTCAAATCCGGAGATAATTTCGGAGATACTTGACTTGGTAATCTGAAACTCTTTCGGAACAGAAATGCCATATCCATCATCCCAAACAGAGATCAACATCGGCACCTGCATTACCCCGACGGCATTCAGTGATTCCCAGAATAAGCCTTCAGCACATGAAGCATCACCAATGGTAGCGAAACAAATTTCTCTCCCTCCTTCCGAAAAACGACTAAAATCAAATCGATCACCGGCTTTTCGATACATTTTTGAAGCAAGCGATAATCCTACCGCACGCGCCATCTGACTTGCTGTTGGCGACAAACCGGCAGCCATGTTTTTCATGGAAGTCTGATCTTTGAATTCCCCCTCTTCATCGATATATCGATTGGCAAAATGATTATTCATCTGTCTGCCTTGAGAATGCGGATCCGCTTCAATTCGGGGATCTGCATACAGTTGAGCAAAAAACTGCTCCCATGTAGCCGCACCACTTGCAATGGCAATCGTTTGATCCCGATAATAGCCGCTGTGCCAGTCCCCATTTTCAAAAACGTGACTTAAGGCAATCTGCGCCAGCTCTTTACCCGCTCCGAAAATGCCAAATTTAGCTTTACCGGTCAATACTTCTTTCCGGCCCAAAATACTGGCTTCGCGGCTTAAAAGGGCGATCCTGAAATCCTTCATAACCGCCGACTTAAAGTCATTAAACGACAGATTTTCAGTACTTTGTGAGGATTTAA
>JAHDHT010000448.1 GCA_020631175.1 Chitinophagales bacterium | reverse complement strand
AACCGGTATGCCATATTCCTTCCAAACGATGCCCTCTGGTACGCACAATCATCGGAGCCTTTTGTCCACCGGCAGAACGATAATGTAAAGTGGCCAAATCATCTGTTAAAGGCTGTAAACCATAGATTAAATAATCCAGATATTGAATTTCTGCAATCGGACGGAAACCTCTCATGGCCAATCCAATCCCCTGCCCCATTATGGTAGCCTCCCGAATTCCGGTATCAAAAATACGATCAATAGAAAATTTTTCCTGAAGACCTGCAAAGCCCTGATTAACATCACCAATTTGCCCGACATCTTCCCCAAATGCAATTAGCTCAGGGTAGCGTTGAAAATTCAAATCAAAACAAGTATTTAAAACCTGATAGCCGTTTAATCGACTGCTTTCATCTGAAAACTCAGCTTTAACTTCCGGCACTTTCAAACTCGAATATTTCGAATGATCGTAAAGATGCGTCTTATAATTATCCCGTTCCTGTTCCGCAACACTTTTAATCCAGTTTCCTAAAGAAGTTCTGGAAGGATGCGATAGTCCGACCGTTGTTCTTAATATTTTTTTCGCTGTTTTAATTAAGTCTTTCCGCAACAAATCTTTATTCGATCGTAATTGTTGCATCCAGGATTTAATTTCGAGCCCGTTAGAAGCTAAAGGAACAATATCTTCCACATACGCTTCCAAGACATCCAGCTTTTGTAAAATCGGCACTTTGAAATTCTCAAAAGCCTGCTTACTAACGTTGCGTATATAGGCTTTAGCTTCTTCCTTCATTTGCGCAATCGTTTCTTCATCGGCAATGCGGTGATCTAAAATCCATTTTTCCATTTGCACCAGGCAATCAAATTCTTTTTCAAAAGCCAGACGCTCTTCATCTTTATATCTTTCATGCGAACCCGAAGTCGAATGTCCTTGCGGTTGCGTAATATCTTCAACGTGAATTAAAGCAGGCATATGATCTTTACGCATCTGCTCGGTTGCCGATTTATACGTTTGTATCAATCCCGGATAATCATAACCTTTAACTTTATAAATACGAACACCCGCCTTACTTAAGGTAGGCTCGAATCCGGAGATAATTTCGGAGATACTTGACTTGGTAATCTGAAATTCTTTTGGAACAGAAATACCATATCCATCATCCCAAACAGAGATCAACATCGGCACCTGCATTACTCCAACTGCATTCAGTGATTCCCAGAATAAGCCTTCAGCGCATGAAGCATCACCAATGGTAGCGAAACAAATTTCTCTCCCTCCTTTCGAAAAACGATTAAAATCAAATCGATCACCAGCTTTTCGATACATTTTTGAAGCAAGAGATAATCCAACCGCACGCGCCATCTGACTTGCTGTTGGCGACAAACCTGCTGCCATGTTTTTCATAGAAGTCTGATCCTTAAACTCGCCATTATCATCGATATATCGGTTCGCAAAATGATTATTCATTTGCCGACCCTTCGAATGCGGATCAGCTTCAATTCGTGGATCAGCGTACAATTGGGCAAAAAATTGTTCCCATGTTGCAGCACCACTTGCGATAGCAATCGTTTGATCCCGATAATAGCCGCTGTGCCAGTCTCCGTTTTCAAAAACACGACTTAAAGCAATCTGCGCCAGCTCTTTACCTGCCCCGAAAATGCCAAATTTAGCCTTTCCGGTCAACACTTCTTTCCGCCCCAAAATACTAGCTTCACGACTTAAAAGGGCAATCCTGAAATCCTTCATTACCGCCGACTTAAAGTCATTAAACGACAGATTTTCAGTACTTTGTGAGGATTTAA
>JAHDHT010000123.1:8902-11384 GCA_020631175.1 Chitinophagales bacterium | reverse complement strand
GCAAATAAACTTACTAAAAAGGGACTGATAAGCAATGCGGGTAATAAATTGATCACATTTAACTCTTTGATTTCAAGAATATTAATGCCAATACCAATAATCATTACACCGCCTGTTGCTGTAATTTCATTGATAATCGGGTCTGAAAGAAAGGGTTGCAAAATTCCGGCAAAGAGTGTTAATCCTCCCTGAAAAATACCCAATGGAATGGCAGAAAAAAGTACACCCGGTCCGAGAGCAGCACTTAAGGCAATAGATGAAAATCCGTCCATCACTCCTTTTGTAATTAATAAGTTTGGGGGGTTACCTGTGCCTTCTTCAAAGGCACCTAAGATGGTTAAAGAGCCAACGCAAAACAACATAAAGGCTGTTGTCATTCCTTCAGAAAATTTTTCATCGGCAATATTTACTTTCGATTTAATCCAGTTTGAAAAACGATTAATTAATTGATCTAATCGCATCCATTCACCGAATAAGCCACCCAACACTAAAGCAAAAACTAATAGCAAAATTTCATTTGCTTTCAAAGCCATCGAGAGACCAAGATAAATGGTAAACAACCCCATTGCAGTGAATACAATTTTTATAAATCGCTCGGGTAATCGACTGCGAAATAACAAGCCAATTGCAGACCCTATGATGACCGTTACAATATTGAAAAGTGTACCCAAGACATTTATTTTTTAGGCTTGGTATATTTCTGTAAAGCAGGATCCATACTCAAAGCTTTTTGCATCATATCCTGTCCTTTTTTTTCCTGACCATCTTTAAGGTAGGCATTTCCCATGTTAGCATAAGCTTTTGCATAGTCGGGTTTTACTTTAATGGCTTGCTCATAGGCTTTAATCGCTTCTTTCCAGTCTCTCTTTTTCAAATTGGCATTTCCCATATTAAACCAGGCAATTGCATAGTCTTTATTTATGGAAACGGCCTCGTTATAGGCTTTAATGGCATCATCAAATTTACCTTCATTATCGTAGACTAAACCTTTATTCATAAAAGCTTTTGCATCTTTCGGATTTATATCTAACATTCCATCATAGTAAAAATGCGCTTTTTCACTTTTTCTGTTTGTTCGATAGAAATTTCCTAATGCATAATAACTGTCAATATATTCCGGATTAAATTTAATGGCTTGTTCATAATGAAAAACAGCTTTCGTTTTTTTACCTAACTGATTATAAGCCGCAGCTAAATTATGATGTCCTGCAGAATATTCCGGATCGGCTTTTACTAATTGCTCAAGAATTCTAACTGCTTCATCCGATTTACCTTTCTTTACATAAATTCCTCCAAGATTTACTAATACATCTTTTGGAACTTCTCTTTGGCTTAATAATGATTCGTAAAAAACTAATTGCTCATCTTCAGAAAACTGACCTACGGTTTCTAAAGTAATATTGGGATTTACTTTTGAATTATCTGCAACAATAACATTGACCTCATCATTTTTATCTAATCCGGTAAATGTATTTAACTGTGCAGCATTATTTTTTTCGTTTGCTGTATTAATAGAAGTTTCTTGTCCGGCCGGTACTTTTATATTCGTTACTTTTCGGGTGGATGGTTTTGCATCTTTAACTTCATCCGAAGATGCTGCAATTTGTTTATTCGGATTGCTACGATATTTATCTGAAGTTGATTTGGCAGATTGTTGTCTGAGATTAATAATAAAAATCAATAATAAAAAGGCGAGGATGGCTGCCGCGATAATGGCTAAAGTCTTTCGCATTTTTGAATTTTATTTTATTGATTAAAATAAACCGTGTAACTCGGCAGAAACTTTATTAATTACTTCACCAAGATCTTCAGGGTTATCTGCAAAATTAATATCATCTACATTGATGATTAATAATTTACCCGCTTTATAGGAAGAAGCCCATTTGTCGTAAAGATCATTTAGGCGACGTAAATAATCCAGTCTTAAATTATCTTCATAATCTCTGCCTCTTCTTTGAATTTGATTTACAAGTGTTGGAATGGTAGCTTTTAAGTAAATTAATAAATCAGGAGGTGATACCATTGATGACATGGTTTCGAAAAGATCCATGTAATTATCGAAATCACGACTTGACATGAGTCCCATCGCATGTAAGTTGGGTGCGAAAATCTTCGCATCTTCATAAATGGTTCTATCCTGAATTACGGTTCTTCTTCCTTTTTGAATTTTAAGAATTTGCTTAAATCTTGAATTGAGGAAAAAGATTTGAAGGTTAAACGACCAACGCGGCATATCCTGATAAAAATCAAATAGATAGGGGTTGTTTTCTATGTCTTCATAGTGTACATCCCAATTGAAATGTTTAGCTAATAACTCAGCTAAAGTGGTTTTACCGGCACCAATATTTCCGGCAATGGCTACGTGTTTAATGTCGTCTTTTAATTCCACTGTTGTCTTGTAATAGGTAGGGGTTAAAGATAGGATTATTTATGAAATCGATCTTCTATTTTGATTTTTTTCACCGCAAATGCGCGATGGCGC
>JAHDHT010000123.1:5449-8802 GCA_020631175.1 Chitinophagales bacterium | reverse complement strand
AAGACTATATCGAGCGAAGTCGAGATATCTTTTGGTTACTATTATTATCTGCTTTTTCGAACGAAAAGTTCGCTCGGCACCGCTTAGGAAAGTCAATTTTTTTTACACAGCTGTACTTACACCTTATACATTACACCTTCACAAACTAATAATAACTCAAGCCAATCGCAGATTTCACTTCTTTCATTGTGGCATCAGCGCTTGCTCTTGCTTTTTCAGCACCTTGTTTCATCACTTTATTTAAATAAGCTTCATCGGCAATTAATTCTTGTGCTTTGCTTCTGATCGGTGCTACAAAAGCTTCAACATCAGCAGCTAACTGCTTTTTCATATCGCCATATCGAATCGCGCAATTGTTATAATCACTTTCAAATTTTTCTACCGTTGAAGCATCAGAAACTGTACTCATTAAGTAAAAAAGGTTTTGAATTTCGAGCGGCTTTTCCTGATTCATTTCAGTGGGACCGGAATCTGTTTTAGCTCGCATAATTTTCTTGCTGTTTACTTTTTCTTCATCGAGTAAAAAGACGGCATTTCCTTCTCCTTCCGATTTGCCCATTTTTCCACTTCCATCCAAACCCGGAATTTTAACTAAGGCATTTCCATAGTTAAAGGCTTCAGGTTCAGGGAAAACTTCTTTTTTGTAAACATTATTAAATCGATTCGCAAAATTTCTAGTCATTTCCAGATGCTGTTCCTGATCCTTCCCAACCGGAACTTTATCCGCTCGGTGAATTAAAATATCAGCAGCCATTAAAACAGGATAAGTCAACAAACCGGCATTTACTGTTTGTCCGGGCTTTCTGACTTTATCTTTAAAAGTGGTTGTTTTCTCCAGTTCGCCTTTATAGGCAAACATGTTTAAAATCAGATACAATTCAGGAATCTGAGGTAAATCTGATTGCACATAAAGTGTCGCTTTATCGGGATCGAGTCCGCAAGCAATATATGTTGCAATAGTTTCACGGGTTAATTTTTGAAGAAGTTCGGCATCAGGATGTGTGGTAAGCGAATGATAATCAGCAATAAAGAAAAAACATTCATGCGTATCCTGCAATTTCACAAAATTACTGATCGCACCGAAATAGGTACCTAAATGCGCCTTTCCGGTAGGGCGCGTTCCGCTTAAAACGATTTCTTTTTTCATCTTCGAAAATCTTTATGCGAATTAACAATTAATACTTTAAATAATTCCTTGTTTCGGTTTAAAATGTACAAATTAGCATATGCGAATCGACGACGTACTTTTTGAACATCTGGCTAAGCTTTCGAAATTGAAGTTTTCTGCGAAAGAAAAAAGCAAAATTAAATCAGAATTGGAGCAGATGCTTGATTTTATTCGTCAGGTACAGGAAGTGGATACGGAAGGAGTTGAGCCCTTAATCCACTTAAATCCGGATGGAAAATTACGCGAAGATGTGGTGAAAGTCTTGAGCACAAAAGAAGAAGTTTTGAAAAACGCTCCTGATGCCAATGAAGATTATTTTCAGGTTCCTAAAGTTTTAAATTCTAAATAATATGGAATCTCCTGTTATTGAAGTTCGCGATATTACCCGTTTTTATGAGTTAGGAACAATAACAATAAAGGCTCTGAACGGAGTTTCACTGAAAATTTTCAGAAATGAATATGTTGCCTTAATGGGGCCTTCCGGTTCAGGAAAGTCTACTTTAATGAATATGCTTGGATGCCTCGATTCACCTACTTCCGGAGATTATATTTTAAATGGTGAAAATGTTGCGGGTATGACGGATGGACAGCTCGCTACAGTGCGAAACAAAGAAATCGGATTCGTTTTTCAGACCTTTAATCTATTACCCCGATTAACTGCGACTGATAATGTCGCTTTACCGCTGGTTTATGCCGGAATTAGTCGGGGTAAACGAATTGAAATTGCCGAAGAAATGCTGGGTGCTGTTGGTCTTGGCGATAGGATGGATCATAAGCCAAATGAACTTTCGGGTGGACAAAGACAGCGTGTTGCTATAGCCCGTGCACTGATCAATAAGCCTTCCATTATTCTTGCCGATGAACCTACAGGTAATCTGGATACAAAAACCTCATATGAAATTATGGCTATTCTGGATCAGATTCATAAGGATGGAAATACGGTTATTCTGGTTACCCATGAAGAAGATATTGCTCAACATGCCAAGCGAATTATCCGTATGCGGGATGGAAAGGTGGAGAAAGACGAGAGGATTTAATAGTCGAAAGTAGTTAGGTATAAGTAGCAAGGTATAAAGTTTAAGGTACAAGTAGCAAGTTTTTGTGTCTTTGGTTTTCAGTTCCATCTTTGCTAATTATAGAACAAAATCGCTGTCTCAAAGGCGGTTGAAGAAATGTTAACCTGGGTCTAAAAACTTTCAAAACAATTTTTATTTGGAAATGTCATTTTATCGTATATAATGTGGCTATGAAGATTTACACTAAGAAAGGTGATGATGGAACAACCGGACTAATTGGCGGTACCCGTGTACCGAAATATCATCTTCGAATTGAATCTTACGGAACTATTGATGAATTGAATTCGTATTTGGGATTAGTAAGGGATGTATCTCCTGTTGAAGATTTGAAGGCAGAATTGAAGTTCATTCAAGACCGGTTATTTATGATTGGTTCGAGTCTGGCGGCTGATCCGGAAAAGAATAATATGATCTTACCGGATATTGAAGAAGCTGATATTGAAAAACTGGAGCAGTCGATGGATCGAATGAATGAAGCGCTTCCGGAATTGAAAAATTTCATCCTTCCGGGCGGACATCAAGCTGTGAGTCATGCGCATGTAGCCCGATGTATATGCCGAAGAGCTGAGCGTTTGATTGTACATTTAAATGCGAATGCAGAAGTTGATCCGATGGTGATACAATATCTGAATCGATTGAGCGATTATCTTTTTATGCTTGCAAGATTTTTCGCTTTAAAACTTGAGGTAGAAGAAACAACATGGTCATCCCGAACCTGATAAAATAAAATATATTAACCCTGCGCAAAAATTACATTTGCATATGAATTGTAAAATATTATTTTTGCGCAAAATAACACTAATACAAAGAGTATGTTTTGGACATTAGAATTAGCTTCGCACTTAGAGGACGCGCCCTGGCCGGCAACTAAAGACGAGTTAATTGATTATTCAATTCGATCGGGTGCGCCCGTCGAGGTCATCGAAAATCTTCAGGAATTAGAAGACGAAGGTGAATATTACGAATCTATTATGGATATCTGGCCTGATTTTCCAACAAAAGATGATTTCCTCTTCAACGAAGACGAATACTGATTTATTTACAAGACTTGTTCGGCGAATTTAATATCAGCCGGATAAGTTATTTTAATATTTTCATAGCTACCATTA
>JAHDHT010000123.1:0-5349 GCA_020631175.1 Chitinophagales bacterium | reverse complement strand
CCGCCTGCTACAATAATGAATGCTTTCTTATAAGAAGGCGCTGCCAAGATTAGATGATTAACATCGCGTCGCCGTAAGTATAAAATCTATACTTTTTCTTAACGGCAATCTGATAAGCTTCCATTGTTTTTTCATAACCAAGGAAGGATGCGATCATTATTATCAAACTTGATTTCGGTAAGTGGAAATTGGTTACCAAAGCATCTGCTATGTTGAATTTATATGGCGGGTGGATGAATTTGTTCGTCCATCCTTCCATCTTCTTCAAATTCTGAGTTGCTGAAACGGCAGATTCAATCGCACGCATTGAAGTTGTTCCAACAGCAACTGTTCTTTTTCCTGTTGCTTTGGCTTCGTTTACAATTTTCACTGCATCATCATTAACGATAAAGTATTCAGCATCCATTTTATGCTTAGATAAGTCTTCTACGTCTATAGAACGGAATGTACCTAAACCAACATGAAGGGTGACTTCTGCGGCTTTGATACCTTTAATTTCCATACGCTTTAAGAGCTCACGACTGAAATGAAGACCGGCTGTCGGAGCAGCTACAGCTCCTTCAATTTTTGCATATACCGTTTGATAACGTTCTTTATCTTCCTGCGTTGGTTCTCTTTCAATATATTTTGGAAGCGGCGTTTCACCGAGTTTCCCTAAAATTTCTCTGAATTCTTCAGGTGTTCCGTCAAATAAAAATCGGATTGTTCTACCTCTTGATGTTGTATTATCAACTACCTCAGCCGTTAATAAGGTGTTTTCTCCATCTTCGCTGAAGTATAACTTGTTTCCTACTCTGATTTTTCTTGCCGGATCTACTAAAACATCCCACAGCATTGCTTCAGAATTCAATTCTCTTAATAAGAAAACTTCTATCCTGGCTCCTGTTTTTTCTTTTTTACCAAATAAGCGGGCAGGGAAAACCTTTGTATTATTTCTGATGAATACATCTCCCTCATCGAAATATTCGATGATATCTTTAAAGCTTCGATGCTCAATCTCACCTGTTTCGCGATGGATAACCATTAACTTGGATTCATCTCGACTTGCGTTCGGTTTCTGAGCAACTAACTTATCGGGTAATTCAAATGAAAATTCGGATAATTTCATGTTATATTTTTCTTTGTAAAGGCTGCAAAAATAGTAAATTATTGAGACTTCTTTTTAGTAGCACAGTATTTGGTAGCACAGATTTTATAAGTGTTTGTTTTTTGCCATACTAAGTACTGTGCGACAATGTACAGTGCTACAATAAAAACTAATTCATCACTTTACTCTGCTGTCTGATCGATTCTTTATGGATGGCATTGTATAATTCCTGAATAAAGTCTTCAGTTAAGGCTTTTTCTTTGCCTTGTTCCATTCTGTCTTTAATGATAGTATCCCATCTTTTTGATTGTAAAATGGTGATTTCATTTTTCTTTTTATAGTCACCAATCGCTCTGGCGATATCCATTCTTTTGGCGAGAATTTCAATGATTTCCCGATCTACACCGTCTATCTCATCTCTTAGTTCATCTAATAAAGTAGTATCTTTTATTTCAGGATTTCTAAGCACTAAACTTTCAATCAGCTTACCATAATCTTCCGGGGTAACCTGCTGTTTCGCATCACTTAATGCCCGATCCGGATTGATATGAGATTCGATCATTAATCCGTCAAAATCAAGATCTAAAGACTTTTGCGCTACTTCCTGCAGCAAGTCTCTTCTTCCACAAATATGACTTGGGTCATTTATAATCGGGACTTCCGGCATTTTTCTTTTGAAAGCGATAGGTAATTCCCATCGAGGCTGGTTTCTGTATTTTGTATGATGGTATGAAGAAAAGCCTCTGTGAATAACAGCCACTTTTGTGATACCTGCATTTAAAATGCGTTCAACAGCACCAATCCATAAATTTAAATCCGGATTAATTGGGTTTTTAATCATAACCGGAACATCTACACCATTGCTTAACGCATCTGCGATTTCCTGAACGGCAAAAGGATTAACAGAAGTTCTTGCTCCAATCCATAGCATGTCAATTCCCGAACGGAGTGCCTGATGTACGTGCATTGCATTGGCCACTTCACAACAAACCGGTTTTCCAATTGCCCGGCCTGCAGAGACCAGCCATTTTAATCCTTTCTCTCCTACTCCTTCAAATGAGTTTGGTCTTGTTCTTGGTTTCCAGATTCCTCCTCTTACAATATCGACCTTATTGGTTTCACCCAATAGCTTGACCGTTTCCATTACCTGTTCTTCTGATTCAACAGAACATGGGCCTGCAATTAATAATGGATCAGTGAAATCCCAACCCCATTCGTTTAGTTTCTTTATGTTCATATTGTTTATTTTTTATTGTTTAGTTTTCAGTACACAGTTTTCAGTTCTTAAAACTGTTTACTGAAAACTGAATACTGCAAACTTTTTTTATCTGTCCAACACTTTTCTTATAGCATTTGCTTTTTGCATTTCACTAAACAGATAATCATAATCTTTATCATCAATTTTATTTTTAAAGTCTTGTAATAATTTAATGTACGTTTCTAAAACAGTGCTTATATGCTCACCATTTTGCATAAATATATCTGCCCACATTTTAGGAGAACTTTTCGCAAGTCGAACAGTGCTTTCAAATCCTCCCGAAGCTAAATTAAAAATAGCTGTTTCACTTTTTTCTTTTTCTAAAACCGTATTCGCCAATAAAAAAGAAGATATATGTGAAATATGACTGACATAAGCCGCATGCATGTCATGGTCTGCTCCGTTCATGTATACGATTTCCATGAACAGAGATTTGTACATTTTCTCTACCATTTTTATTGCATCTTCATCACAATGTTCTTTATCACAAATAATAGCTACTCTGTTTGCAAACAGATTTCGTATGGCAGCTTTAGGACCCGAATTTTCAGTACCTGCCATCGGGTGGCTCGGAACAAATCTTGATTTTTTCGAATGGCCTTTTATGGCTTCAATTAAAAAAGATTTCGTAGACCCCATATCTGTTACAACCTGATTCTCATTAATTAAATCCAATACCTTCGGAAGGATTTCAGCAATAACACTTACCGGGACCGTCAGCACAATTAAATCGGCTTTTTTTGTGCCTTCTTCCAATTCTAATATTTCATCCACAAGCTTTAATCGAAGTGCTTCTCTTTGATGTTCAGGATGGATGTCTACCCCAATAATTTCATCTGCAAAACCGTTGGCTCTTAAATCTATCGCCAATGATCCTCCTATTAAGCCCAAACCAACTATGCAGATCTTCATTGTAATTTTTCTTTTATTCTTTTGATCGCTTCTTCTATTTGCGTTTCTTTTGCACATAATGAAGCACGTAAATAACGATCACCATTAGAGCCGAAAATAAAACCAGGTGTTATAAATACATTTGATGCATTTAAAATTTCATCACTGTAGGTTTCGGCAGATTGTTTTTCAGCAGGAATTTTTGCCCAAACAAACAAACCCTGTCCTCCTTCCAACACTTCACACTTTAAGATATTCATCATTTGGGTGATCAATGCTTTACGCTGCTGATAGATTTCGTTTTGTTGAGCATGCCAAGCCAGTTCAGTCTTTAGCGCTTCAACAGCAGCAAGCTGCAATCCCTTATACATACCCGAATCAATATTTGTTTTCACTTTTAAAACAGATTGAATAATGGATTGATCAGCCAACATCATCCCGATTCTCCATCCAGCAATATGATGTGATTTACTTAATGAATTAAGCTCAATACAGGTTTGCCATGCCTCAGAATTTTGAAATATACTTTGTGGTTTTTCATTCAGAACAAAACTGTAAGGATTATCATGAACGATGATAACATTATGTTTTATTCCAAAATCAATTAATTGTCTAAAAACATTTTGATCTGCGGGTTTTCCGGTTGGCATATTTGGATAATTACACCAAAGAATTTTCGTTTTTTCATCGACCAACCTTTCAAGTTGATCAAAATCAGGATACCAGTTCGATGCTGCAGTTAAATCGTAATGTATAATTTCTGCTCCGGCAATTTTAGCATTTGCAGCATAAGCAGGATAACCGGGATTTGGAATTAAAACTTTATCACCTGGATTCAAAAATGCCTGACTAATATGAAAAATACCTTCTTTTGAACCCATTAACGGAAGCACATTTTCACCGGTTTCAATTTGATAAATTTTTTGATACCAGTTTTTAATCGCCTTTTTTAATTCAGGAATACCGGTATAAGATTGATAACCATTTATAGCCTCTGAGGACACCGTTTGCAGGGTTGAAATTACAGATAGAGGAGGAGCTAAATCCGGGTTGCCAATACCTAAATTTATCACTTGCTTACCTTCATCATTCATATTAGCAATTTGCTGCAATTTGGTAGCGAAATAATAGGTTTTTACTTCAGAAATTCTGTTGGATGGATTTATTTGAATCATTTTTCCTCCCTTTTATAAATTCCGAAAATTTGAAAAGCGGTAATATATGGTTGAATTGCTGCTTCACATTGTTTCCATACTTCTGCATCATTATATTCAACATCAACATGGAAATAATATTCCCATTCTTTTCCAATCACCGGCATCGATTGGATTTTAGTGAGGTTTAAACTATAGTATGAAAATGTGCCGAGAACCTGAGCCAGACTTCCGGGTCTATGCGTTACATGAAAACGAATAGATAATTTATTTCCTTCCTCAATTTTAAGTACATCTTTTTGATTTCTGCTTAAAACAAAAAAGCGGGTAAAGTTTCTCGAATTGTTCTCAATATTTTCTTTTATAATCGACAGTCCGGTTATTTCTGCTGCTCTTCGGCTCGCAATTGCTGCTACACCTTTTATTTTTTTCTCCGCAATTTCCTTTGCGACTGCTGCCGTGTCGTTTGCTGGTTTTAGGCGGATAAAAGAATAATCTTTGAAAATTTTATCACATTGTAAAAGTGCCATTCTATGACTTTGAACTTCATTGATATCATTTATGGTTTGATTTTCAAGTCCTAATAAATGATGTTCAATTCTCAAATGCTTTTCGCCAACAATAAATAATCCGGAGTCTTTTAAAAGTCCATAGTTACTTTGAATTGTGCCAACTACTGAATTCTCGATCGCCATGATTCCAAAATCAGTTTGCTCAGCTTCCATGCATTTAAAAAATGCCGGAAATGTTTCACATTCGACGACTGAACAATTATCCTCCCCGAAATATTGCCTTGCTGCAATTTCGTGGAACGAACCTTTAACTCCTTGTATGGCGACCGTTTTCTTCATATATATCCAAAAAAAAAAGCTCCGATAACCGGAGCTTTACATATAAGTTTACCTATACCGGTTTTATTTCGATAGCTTGATTAAAAAATAAAAATAATATGTGCTGTT
>JAHDHT010000447.1 GCA_020631175.1 Chitinophagales bacterium | reverse complement strand
ATAGAGTAGTGGTTGAACATCCGATTTATGTTATACATATTTCAGACAATTCATTGGGGCCGGTTTTATGTCAACCAAGAAATCTGATTATTGGCGGAGAAAATTGCGAAGTAAATATTGTTCAGCATTTTATTCATAAGAATGATAAAGCTCCCGTTTTAAATAATACAGTAACAGAGATAACTGCTGCTAAACATGCCAGAATCAATCACTTTATTATTCAGGATGAAAATGGTTCAGCAAGAAATATTACAGAAACCCAGGTTCATCAGGAAAAAGAAAGCAGAGTAGATTGTCATAACTACTCTCTAGAATCAGGCTTCATCAGAAATAAAACCAATATGGTTTTAAATGATGAGCATATTGAAGGGCATTTATATGGAGTTTATCTCCTTAATGAAGGCCAGCATGCAGATAACAGATCATTAATTGATCATGCAAAGCCGAATTGTTACAGTAACGAATTGTACAAAGGTATTCTTGGAGGCAAAGCTAAAGGAGTATTCAACGGTCGTATTATGGTGCGTCAGGATGCGCAGAAAACAAATGCATATCAAACCAACAGAAATATACTTGTAAGCGATAATGCACAAGTATTTACCAAGCCACAACTAGAGATTTTTGCCGATGATGTTAGATGTTCACACGGTTGTACTACAGGTCAGTTAGATGAAGATTCAATCTTTTATTTAAGATCAAGAGGTTTGACATTAAAGCAAGCACAAACTTATTTGTTAAAAGCTTTTGCAGGAGAGGTGATTGAGAATGTAACCATCGATGTTGTGAAAGAGTGGTTAGATAAAAGAATTACAGATAAGATTCTTAAAATGATGGCAGAATAGTCAAATGGTTTTAAAAGCAGGAAATAAAATTAAAGAGAGCATAAATGAAATTCGTGCTCAGTTTCCCATTCTTCAACAAGAAGTAAATGGAAAACCTTTAGTTTATTTTGATAATGCTGCTACAACACAAAAACCAATTTCTGTAATTGATGCCATTACATCATACTACAAAGAATATAATTCCAACATTCACAGAGGTGCACATTTTCTTGCTAATAAAGCCACTGAAGCTTATGAAGCTGCAAGAGACAAAGTAGCGAATTTTATTAATGCTGAAAGTAGTGATCTTGTAAATTTTACAAAAGGAACTACTGAGGGAATTAATTTAATTGCACACACTTATGGAAAAGTAAATCTTCAGGAAGGAGATAATATTATTGTCTCCGGAATGGAACACCATAGTAATATCGTTCCCTGGCAGATTTTAGCTGAAAGTAAAAAGGCAAAGGTTGAATATCTTTTATTCGACGAAGAAGGCAGAATTGATTTGGATGATTTTCGAAATAAAATTTCTTCTCAAACAAAAATCGTTTCTTTAGCTTATGTAAGTAATGCATTAGGTTCAATTCATCCGGTTGAAGAAATTATAAGAATTGCACATAATGCAGGTGCTATTGTAGTTTTAGATGCAGCGCAAGCTGCGCCACATGTTAAAATAAATGTTCAGGAATTAGATGTAGATTTCATTTCATTTTCTGCACATAAGATTTACGGACCAACTGGAATGGGAATCCTTTACGGTAAGCGTGAACTGCTAGAATCAATGCCTCCATTTCTTGCAGGTGGTGAAATGATTGATCAGGTAACTTTGGAAGGAAGTACCTTTAATAAGTTGCCATATAAGTTTGAAGCCGGTACTCCGAATATTTGTGGAGGAATTGCTACAGGAGCAGCGATTGACTTTATAGAATCTTTGGATATAAATGCGATTGCAGCTTATGAAAATGAACTGTTGCAATATGCTACTCAAA
>JAHDHT010000446.1 GCA_020631175.1 Chitinophagales bacterium | reverse complement strand
AAACACTTGATGAAATGCTTCCACCCAATAAAGCGGAGATATAAAAGAAGGCTTGCAAAACTGGAGGATAAACAGAATAATATTCAGGTGAATTTAATGCTCCGAACAATTCCTTATTCAATCCAATTTTTAAAGCTTCGCCATTTTCAATTAAGCTTGACGGAAGGAAGGAAAAAGGACTTATGCCATTTAAACTTAATTTTCCATCCCAAAAAAATCGATAAAAATCATCACTCCAGTTTGGTTCTGAAAACAATAATAAAAAGCGAAATGAAATGGCGACAGCAATACCCCACCAAAAGAATTTTTTATTTGCCTTTAAAAATTGAACTAATACCAGATAAAGCCCAAACAAAAGGGTGTACATTGAAAACAAAGTGATAAAAGCATTTCGTTCTAAGATGTAGTTCAGAAAGAAATAAAGTAATGCACTTAGAATTGTGAGGTTAAAAAAAAGACGATATTTCACTGAAGGGTTTTTCAACCTTTCGCTAAAATGGTATGTCTGATCGTATAATAAAAAACAAAACTATAGCCGAATAATGCAGCTACATGCAAGGGGAACAATCCCCATTCCTGATTTAAATAACCAAAGATGACTGCAAATAAAAAGTAAAGCACCAAAAGACCCTCTATGACAACCGTTGTATTCAGGTTTTTAATGGTATATTTTTTAGAAAACCATCCATCCGATTTATCTTTTAAGTTATATTTAGCTGTTCGGATAAAGGGAGATTTGATTCCAAAAAAAGCACTTATAACTGCTGTGGCGTTATGGTAAGCCATGCCTAATGAAACAGCCATAAATGTAAGAAAGTGAAATACAAATCCGATAGTTCGCTTAAGAAAGCCATCATTATTTATGATGTAAGCTAAATAATAAACGAAAGCGATTGCTAAAAATCCGGCAAAGAAAACCGATGAATAGTTCATTATCCACTCCGGATAAAAATCTTTTAAAATGATTAAGGGAACACTTAAAACAATCGCCAGAAAAATAATTAAATACATACTGCTACTGAGTAAATGATGTAAAGCATGTAATTTCAAACTGAACGGAATAGAAGATTTAAAAATTCTCGGTAATAATTTAATAGCTACTTCTGCTCCACCTTTATTCCATCTATATTGTTGCGATTTATAACCGGGCATTTCGGCCGGTAATTCTGCCGGTGCTCCGACATGATATAAATATTTAAATTTCCATCCGGCTAATTGAGAACGATAAGACAAATCTAAATCTTCTGTAATCGTATCTGCACTCCAACCACCTGCATCTTCAATTGCTTCTTTTCTCCACACCCCAGCCGTACCGTTAAAATTCATATAGTAGCCAGAACTGTTTCTGCCAACATGTTCTATTGCAAAATGTACATCTAAAGTAAATGCCTGTACTTTTGTAAGCATCGAATAATCTTCATTGATATGTTCCCATCTTGTTTGCACGACTCCGATAGCCGGGTCTTCAAAAGCAATTAATGTTTGTCTTAGAAAATCAGGATTGGGTAAAAAGTCTGCATCGAAAACGACAAAGAAATCTCCTTTTGCTGATTGCATTCCATATTGCAATGCACCTGCTTTAAAACCGCTTCGATCTTCCCGTTGAACATGATGAATTTGAATTCCTTTTTCCATCCAAAATTCTATCCTTTTGGAAATGATTTCTGAAGTTTCATCATTTGAATCATCCAGCATTTGTATTTCGAATCTGGAAGCAGGATAATCCATAACGGCGCAAGCATCCATTAATCTTTTTACTACATATTTTTCATTGTAAACCGGCAACTGAATCGTTACAAAAGGATGTTCTTCTT
>JAHDHT010000445.1 GCA_020631175.1 Chitinophagales bacterium | reverse complement strand
CAAGTCGTTTATAATATTTAAAGAATTGTTTCAGTACCGCTTTCCTTTACTTCAGTTTCAATATGTTCAATTATTTGTTCGATTGCAGTCGGTTCAAACCATTTTATTCCTTCAATCTTTCTAAACCAGGTTAATTGACGCTTTGCGTATCGTCTGCTATTCTGTTTTATTAATGCAATTGCTTCCTCTTTTGTTTTGTTTCCATCCAGATAATCAAATAATTCTGCATACCCAACTGTTTGCAATGCATTTAATGAACGGTGTTTATACAGTTCCCTGATCTCATCCATCAAACCCGATTCTATCATAAGATCAACACGCTTATTAATGCGCTCATACAAAAGCGCCCGATCCATATGAAGGCCGATGTAAATAGTTTTAAATGGTCGTTTTTGTTTTGGTTGATTTTGGAAGGATGTAAATGTTTTTCCTGTGGTGTAAATAATTTCTAATGCTCGAATGACTCTTTGAGGATTATGTATATCCACTTTTGAAAAGTATTCAGGATCTTTTCCTTTCAAATCTTCTTGCAAAGATTGAAGTCCGACTAAATTCAGTTTTTGATTTAATGCCACTCTTAATTCTTTCGGTACTTCAGGATATTCGTCAAAACCTTCACAAAGAGCTTTTATAAATAAACCCGAACCTCCGGCAAGAATTAATTGATCATGTTTCTGAAAAAGCTTTGCAGTTTTTTCAAGTGCTTCTTCTTCAAACTGACCACTTGAATAAGTGTCATGAATAGATAAGTTATTTATAAAATGATGTTTCGCTGCAGCCAGTTCTTCTTTATCAGGTTTCGCTGTTCCAATACTCATCTCCCGATAAAACTGTCTCGAATCTGCAGAGATAATATCTGTTTTAAAATGCCGGGCAAGTTCAATAGCAACTTTAGTTTTCCCTACCGCTGTCGGGCCGCAAACTACAATCAGATATTTTTGTTTGTTGTTCAATATGTTTGGTTTGCTGTTTTTAAAGCTTCAAGTCGCAAGATTCTTGTCGCAAGAAAAAATTAGAATAATAACAATTTCAATCTCAAATTTACACCTCCCAGTATTGCTTCGCCAATCACCTCCGGCTCTTGGAGCAATACATCCCTCTTTATAGGCCTTATAGGAGGGATTTTCAAGCTCTTATTCAATTAGAACCAAATAGCAACCGAACTTCAGGCAATTTCAATTTTCAATTTTCAAATCTCAAATTTTCAATAGTCGAATCTCACTCGAATAAAAAGATCTTTCGTTCTACTCAGGATGACCTTCTACCTTCGAATCTTCTACCTTCTACCTTCGAATCTTCTGACTTCTGACTTCTGACTTCTGAATTAAAAAAAGCCAATTTCAAATTTCAAATCTACAATCTCAAATCAGCATTCAATCCGATCTCCTTCCCTTTTTCAATCATAAAAGCAAAAGCTTCATCATGATTATTTTGAATCACTCCATCCAAAATAGCTTCTTTAATCGCATTTTTAATTATCCCAACTTCACGGGAGGGTTTTATATCAAAGGTTTTCATAATTTCTTCCCCACTTACCGGTGGCTGAAAATTACGAACCCTATCCTTCTCTTCAACTTCAACTAATTTCTGCTTTACCAATTCAAAATTTCGACGATAACGCTTCATTTTAAACTCGTTTTTTGTGGTAACATCTGCATGGCAAAGTTTCATTAAATCATCAATATCATCACCGGCATCAAATAATAATCTTCGCACTGCAGAATCAGATACTTCATCTTTAGCCAAAACAATCGGTCTTAAATGCAGGGCGACCAGTTTTTGAACCAACTTCATTTTATGATCTAAAGGCAATTTTAATCGC
>JAHDHT010000122.1:7674-11482 GCA_020631175.1 Chitinophagales bacterium | reverse complement strand
ATATTGGATATAGTAACCGAAAATTACAATATCTGGATGGCCACTCCGGCTGCCGGACTTGTTTTCTTTGATCAGATAATCTTTGAAAACTTCAATAATTTCAACTCATCGATTCCCTTTGAAGGTTTTCAGCAAATCGAACTTTCAAATTCAGGTCAAATCCTTTGCTCTGCCTATGGGGAAGGAATGGTATTTATTGAAAATGATTCTGTAAGTATCTATACTTCAATGAATTCTGATTTAGTAAGTAATGCCATAAATGTTTTACATACCTATGAAAATGAACTATGGATCGGCACCGATGATGGATTACAATTGTTTGATTTTGATTTGATTAACAAGCTTGAAGAAAATGAATTTCAAAGTGATTTAGCGCTGATTTTTAATCCATTAAGTAATCAATATACTTTAGATACTAATGAACCGCATGGAACATTAATGCTTGTTCAGATTTTTGGGATGGATGGAAAATTGACCTTTAAAGAGGCGTTTTTAAAACGAATTACATTACCTCATTTAAAAGAAGGCATATATGTCGTTACTTGTCATAATGATGATATACTATGGAGAAAAATAATTCGATTTTGAATAGGGTGAATTATTTACACTGCATATTGTTAGGATGGATGGGCGTTTTTCTTGCCTTAAATACTGTAAGTGCTCAGGATTCAAATCGTCTTTTTGATTTAATGTTAAATCAAATGTATGATGAAAACGTTGAATTAATACAGCTCGATAGCAGCTTCTTATCCAACAATTGGCAGCTTTTTGATGTTCGTTCAGAAGAGGAATATGGAGTAAGTCATATTGAAGGAGCGGAGTTTATAAATTTCGAAACGTACAGTTCTGAAGATTTGAGCGCTTTAAAAAAAGAGGATACTATTATTGTATATTGCAGCATAGGAGTCAGAAGCCAGGAATACGCAGAATTTTTAATGGCGGAAGGATTTGAAAATGTATTTAATTTATATGGCGGCATATTCGAATGGAAGAATAACAATAACCCGGTATTAAACGTAAATAAAGAACCGACAGACTCTGTACACGCTTATTCAAAACTGTGGGGGATATGGTTGAAAAATGGAATAAAAGTGTATTAAAATAAAAAAGACGACATGGAAAAAAATGCTTTATGGTACTTGCAGAACTTTGATTTCTTTAAAGATCTAACTGATGAAACCATTAAAGAATTAAAAGACAAAACTACACTCAAAGATTACAAGAAAAATGATTTCATTTACTTCCCGCAAGAACAACCAAATCAAATCTTTTTTGTAAAACGTGGGAAAGTAAAAATCGGATCTTATTCCGATAATGGTAAAGATATTATTAAAACAATTCTGGATCATGGTGAAGTTTTTGGCGAGCAATTTATCTTGGGTGAAGAGGTTAGAAATGATTTTGCACAAGCAATGGAAGATTGTTGTTTGCTTATAATGGAAAGAGGGGATTTTGAAAAGCTTTTAAATAATAATAATTTTTTAAGTCTGAGAGTTACCCAGATTTTAGGTGAAAGATTACGGAAACTGGAGAAGAAATTCGAATCTTTAATCTTTAAAGATGCCCGCTCAAGAATTGTTGATTTTATAATTGAACTGGCAGAAGAAACAGGCAAACAAGTGGGTTATGAAACATTAATTATGCATTCACTTACCCATCACGATATAGCAAGATTAACCGCAACCTCAAGGCAAACCGTCACAACGGTTTTAAACGACTTAAGAGAAAAGAATTTAATTTATTTTGACAGAAGAAGAATATTGGTCAGAGACCTTGAAAAATTAGCTTAATGGAAAAAACATATTACAATCCTGAAGACTTAAAAAAGTTTGGGAACATCAGCGAATTCCAACCGGAATTGGCAAAGAAATTTTTTGATTGGTATGGGGCTGTCTTCGAAGAAGGCGCTTTAACAAAAAGAGAAAAATCATTAATCGCATTGGCAGTTGCACATGCTATTCAATGTCCTTATTGTATCGATGCTTATACATCCGACAGTCTTGAAAAAGGTGCCGATGAAGAACAAATGATGGAAGCGATACATGTAGCAGGAGCCATTAGAGGAGGTGCATCATTAGTGCACGGCGTACAAATGATGAACAAAGCCAAAGATTTAATGATGTAAAATCAAAAAATGACAAAATCACTAAAGGCAAAAGGACACGATTTAGCAGATAGTTTTATTCAGCTTGAAGTTTTAAATAAAAAACAAGTAAAGGATGAAGCATTCGAAAAATTTGAAAACAAACTCGACGGAATCAATTTATTTCCGCTGAAACCTACAGGAATAGAGATATTTCAGATTAATGTAGGTAAAATGTGTAATCAGGTTTGTAAACATTGTCATGTAGATGCAGGTCCTGATCGTAAAGAAATCATGACACGCGAAACCATGCAGCTATGTCTCGATGCAATGGATCATCCGGTAATAACAACGGTTGACCTTACGGGCGGAGCACCGGAGATGAATCCTGATTTCAGATGGTTTGTGGAAGAAATAAAAAAACGCGGTAAGCACATCATTGTACGTTGTAATCTTACTATAATACTTGCGAATAAAAAATATCATGACTTACCTGAGTTTTTCAAAAAGCATCAGATAGAAGTAGTTTCTTCTTTACCTTATTATTCTGCTTCAAGAACAGATAATCAACGGGGCGATGGTGTATTTGAAAAATCGATAAAGGCATTACAGATGCTGAACGATGTGGGTTATGGTCGTGAAGGAAGTGGTTTAACTTTAAATTTGGTTTACAATCCTTCCGGCGCATTTTTACCCGGTGATCAACAGTCTTTAGAAGCTGATTTTAAGCGTCAGTTAAAACGTAAATACGGTATAGAATTTAATATGCTGTTTGCGATTACCAATATGCCGATTTCCAGATTTCTTGAATATTTAATTGAAAGTGGAAATTATGAGTCATATATGGAAAAACTCATTGAAGCTTTTAATCCCGGAGCTGCAGAAGGAGTGATGTGCAGAAATACTTTGTCGATTGGCTGGGATGGATATATTTATGATTGTGATTTTAATCAGATGCTTGAATTAAAAGTTCAGAAAAATTGCGGACAGCATTTAAAAGATTTTGATGCAGAAAAATTACTCGATAGAAATATAATTTTAAACCAGCATTGTTATGGTTGTACAGCAGGTTCCGGTTCGAGTTGTGGCGGAACTACTGCTTAATTTTTCGGGATGGATAAAGCCATAATTATTTTCGCAAAAAATCCGGTAGCCGGAAAAGTAAAAACACGTCTTGCAAAAGATATCGGTGATGAAGCTGCGCTGAAAGTCTATGAAAACTTATTGACTTATACCAGAAACTATTGTGAAGCACTTCACGCCGACCGTTTTTTATATTACACAGATTTTATCGATGAAAATGATGAGTGGTCTTCTGAAAAGTTTGAAAAACAATTGCAAACTCAAGGTGATCTCGGGGAAAAAATGAGCGCAGCCTTTAAAGAAGTCTTCTTAAAAGGATATAAAAAAGTATTGATTATCGGAACAGATTGCCCGGGTATTAATGCTTCATTAATTACTGAAGCTTTTCATCAGTTAGAGGAAAATGATATTTGTATCGGTCCGGCTGAAGACGGTGGTTATTATTTACTGGCAATGAAAAAGTGGCATCCATTTTTGTTTGAAGATAAAAGCTGGTCGAATCCAATCTTGCTAAGAGAAACATTAGATGCCTGCAGAACCAATCTCCAAAAAGTGGCTCAATTAAAGACCTTGTTTGATATTGATGATATTAATGATCTGCGTCGTTACAATGAAGAAGATGAATAGATCGTCTTCGGCTTT
>JAHDHT010000122.1:6233-7574 GCA_020631175.1 Chitinophagales bacterium | reverse complement strand
CTAATTAGCAATCTTTAAGGTATCTGTTAACTTTTTTTGTAAAAAATCCCTCTTAAGTGTAACATTTCGATCGCATCTTGCGTAATGTGAATCAAAGAATAGTCTATTGTCTAAACTCTACTTTCAAATTGTATTGATATTCATGCTTTTAGTTGGATTTAATCTGTCGGCTCAACAGACGAATTCAATTGAAGGTCCGGGCTATTCATTCTATCCCAATCCCGTAAATAAGGGTCAGGATGTTATGATTGATCTCACACTTAATCACCCACAGCTGATTGAAATCAATGTGCTGGATATCTTAGGTAACATTGTATACAAGCAGGAAGATTTTGTTGAGGAGCACCTTTCCAGCCTTTTATTACACACCCAAAAAGTTGAGCCAGGCGTTTATTTTCTCTCTATTCAATTAAATGAGGAACAAACGATTAGAAAACTAATTGTCCGATAAGATGATGGTTTACGCGAAAAAGAAAGGGGAAGATTGAAATTCAATCTTCCCCTTTTTTATTGACGGAGGTCTGTTTTAATTTTTACAATCCTGATGCTTCCAAACTGCTGGCAATCTCATCAATATCTTTATCTACCGGATTATTTACCGGATCAAAAGGTGTCTTAAGATCGTATCCAAATCGTTTGGCAATCGTGTTCCAGAAAGCTGCGCTAACGCCGCTTTTATATTCCTTAATCAGTTGATGCGTTGAAATTCCGGTTTCACGACTTACTAATCTTGTCAAAGCCTTTCCCTGAGAAATAGTTAAATTTCTTAATTCATCTTCAAAAGTTGCTTTCAAATCTTTTTCAAGCTGCTTTAAATATTTCTTCTGGTGTCTTTTCTTATCCAGATCAGCCGTTACTGCATCAATTTCAGCAATAATTCTGGCTGCTTCTTTTGCATAAGGATAGACTTTCATTACGTTCTTTTTCAAACGTCTGTATTTATATTCTGCAACAGCATCTCTTTTGTCTTTAGAAGCTACTATAGCTACCGGTTGTAATAAGACTAAAGGCAATGTGTCTCCATTGAAAACACCAGTCTGTAATAGAATTTGCTCTTCTTCATCGAGACCGTCATTATCTTGCGCATAAGCTGTGCTTACTGATAATCCGCTGATTATCAGTGCAAGAAAAAAAGAAAATAACACCTTAAAATGCATGGTATTGGTTTTCCTTATATTATCAATTTTTGTTCCATTTAAAACTTGCATAGCCCAAATTGTTGATTCAATTTATAAGACATGGTATGATTATAAAGGTTAAAGGTAAATTAAAGTATCCTGTTTAGAGGGTTTAACATTTTCAGACCGCGTTGCTTTCAGATCGCTTTGCTTTCAGACCGCT
>JAHDHT010000122.1:0-6133 GCA_020631175.1 Chitinophagales bacterium | reverse complement strand
GCCTGATGAAAAACACCCCAGCTAATCGGTATCACGCCTCCTTTACTCATTACCAATGTTAGGATACCGAGCAGCACTTGAACGATCAACAAAACCGGCATTAGCTTCAAATTGATCTCAAAAAAGCGACCCACTTTGAGGCCCCTTAAACGGAAATAAAACCAGATCATTAAGCCGGTCAAAAGATAAGCAAGCATACGATGAGTGAACTGAATAGTAGCAATATTTTCAAAAAAATTAAGCCAAAAGGGTTGTTTGGAAAAGAGTGTTTCCGGAATTAAAGCGCCATTCATATCGGGCCATGAAGGATAATGAATCGCAGCTCTTAAACCTGCCATAAAAGCCCCGAATACAACCTGAAGCACCAATAAAAACAAGAGTATATAACCTGATGTTATTGGCAGATGCCATGTTTTGCGCATTTGCCTAAGCGGAAACAAATCTGCTAATAACCAGGCGATATAGGCAAAAATTGATAAGGCGAGTACCAGATGTGCCGCCAGACGGTAATGACTTACATATATATTCTCCGAAAGTCCACTTTTCACCATTATCCAGCCCATCAAACCTTGTGCTATATATAATAATAAGAGCAATATGAATCGAATAATCCATTTTCGGTTGAGGTACTTTTGAAACAGAGCAATGGCAAATCCACCCAATAAAAATAAAAAGCCCCAACGACCCCACATTCGATGTAAATACTCCCAGAAATAAATCCATTTAAATTCTGAAATCGTCATTAATGGATTCACCTTTTCATACTGCGGAATAGCTTTATATTTTTCGAAAGCTTCTTGCCATGCTTCAGGATTGGTTGGAGGGATAGTTCCAAGAACCACTTTCCATTCCGTCATCGATAAACCGGATCCGGTAAGTCTGGTAATACCTCCGATCATCACCTGAAACAGAATAATAAATAAAGCAAGGCTGAGAAAAATGATTAAAAATCGACGTCCTTTCATTCGAATGCAAATGTACTATTGTTGTATGACAATGTCTTCCGATTGAAGAATGTTCGGAAAAGGAAAGCGTATTAACATTAATCCGGAAGAAAAAAATATTTATTGTTTCAGGTTTTGAAAAGAATACAACATAAATAGCTGATTTACATTCAATTAAATATGGCTGAATGTCTAATTGAGCAAAGCTATCCTTCCACAAAGCAAACCATTGAATCTTAGATTGGCAATAAATTTGAAATAAGGTATCATCTAAGCAGATAAATGACTATTTTTGCGCGCTAATTAACACCTACCACTGTCACTCCATAATTTGACAGCTTTTAAAAACTAAAATTTTTTAATGAATATGAAGAATTACACAATGGTGTGCCTATGCTGTTGTCTTCTGTTTGCTCAGCATTTGCTGGGTCAGGCGGGTTCTGTATCCTTCAATAATGCAAGTTGTACAGAACTGGAAGCTTCAGTCACATTGGCACCTTCAGAAGCCGGATATATGCTGGTTTTATCTGAAAATTCAATTGACTTCAATCCTGTAGACGGGGTTGCGTATCCATTTAACGCTGATTTCGGTGCCGGACCGGATATTTCTCCTTTAAATGACGGAGAATATGTAGTTTATTTCGGCGCTGCATCAGCTACGATATTGGGATTAAATCCGGGTCAAACTTATCAGTATGTGCTTTATCCGTACATCAGTGCAAACGGAGCACCTATTTATTCACTTTCTACGCCGATTCAGGGTGCTGTTACTACAGCAACGGGATTAGTTGTGGAATCTGAAATTAATAATGCTACCTGTCGAGGTTTTAACGACGGTTCGGTGGATATTAATATTCTTTCAGGTACTGCTCCATTCGATTTCACTTTAAATAGTGTGATCTTTTTCCCGGATAGTGCTACAGCTACTATGCAGAACGTTGGTCCTCTGGCTCCCGGGTCATTTGTAATTACCGTTGCAGATGCTTTAGGATGTTCAACTTTAATTACAGGTGAAGTTTTAGAGCCGGATACTTTAGACATTTTCCTATTAACATTAGGCAACGTTTCTTGTTTTGGAGGGAATGACGGTTTCGCTGAATTCGATGTTAGTACAGGTGCTTTAACTGGAAGTACTTTAACTTATTCTTTTGACAGCACATTGGATATTGATACAACAACGTACAATACTTATGCTGCCAACAATTTACCTGCTGGTTCTTATGAAGTAATTATTGCACAGGATGGAAACAATGCCTGTGCCGATACTTTACAATGGAATATTATTGAACCGGCGGCAATCACTTTAGGTGATGTTGTAATTGTTGAGCCTTCTTGCGGAAGTGGGGAGGATGGAAGTATCTCTGTTGGCATTAATGGCGGAACAGGTGATTACACAACTACATGGATTGATGAAAGTGGTGCTACTGTTTCTTTTGGCAGTGATGTTACTGATATCCCAGCCGGAACCTATATGCTGAACGTTGAAGATGAAAACGGTTGTGCTATAGACACCGTTATTACTGTTGAAGAAGATTTAATTGGATGTATTACCGCTGAAAATATTCCAACAGTAATCACTCCGAATGGTGATTCATTTAATGATAGCTGGTTCATTAACGGTCTGGATAGAGCATATCCAAATAACGTAGTTACAATCTGTAACCGTTGGGGAGATCCTGTTTACGAACGTGATGCATGTCCGAGCAATTGTTGGGATGGAGTTGCGAGCGGTTCAGGAGAAGAACTTCCGGCCGGAACATATTTTTATGTGATTCAACTGGACCCTGATGCGGATCCGGATGCAATCCTTAAAGGAGCCATTAATTTATTAAGATAAAATTGAGGGAACAAGAGATGAAAAAGATATTAATTTTAGCAATCGTATTGTCTTCATTTATTCCTTCAATGGTTAATGGACAGCAATACACTTTATTTTCACATTATAATTTTGAGCACTTCTTTCATAATCCTGCAGCTGCAGGTAATAAAGATGCATTCACCGGTAATTTGATGTATAGAAATCAATGGTCTGGTTTTGAAGGTGCTCCAGTAACACAATTTTTAACCCTACACGGACCGTTCCGTTATAGCCCGTTCTCTTTAGGAGGTCAGATTTATAACGATCAGGCAGGTGATTTAAATAATTTTAAATTACAGGTAGCACCGGCTTATCGCTTCGATGCTGGTCAGGGTAAATTTTCGATCGGTTTAGGAATGAATGTTCAGCGTTTGGCTTTAGATGCCGGAAGTGCTGTTATTTTAAATCCGAATGATCCGATTGTAAATGATTATATGGATGGAATATGGAATTTCTATATTACACCAGGTATATATTATAACTCAGATAATTTCTATGCAGGTTTATCTGTACCGCAACCGTTTGAAGGGCATAATACTTTAAATAGTGTAGCGAGTAATCCTGAAGTTTCAGGAAGACATGCATTAGCTTTAATCGGATTCGATTATCAAATTAATGATCGTTGGGCTATCAATCCTTCTTTTATGGGAAGAATTGAGCAGGCTGCTCCATTTAATTTTGATGTTAACACATCTATAACCTACGACAATACCGTTTGGTTAAACTTAGGTTATAGAAGCAGCCGTATGTTTATGGTTGGATTAGGTTTTAATATCAATGAAATGTTCCGTTTAGGATATACTTATGATGCCGGTCTAAATCCATTAGGAAATTTAAAAGCGAGAGGAAGTCATGAAATTTTAGCAGGATTTACGCTTGAGCCTAAATTGGATTCTGACAATGATGGAATTATTGACAAATTGGATAAATGTCCAAACGAAAAAGGTGTGGCAAAATTCAATGGTTGTCCTCCTCCACCTCCACCGTCCGACAGAGATAAAGATGGTATCATCGATTCTGAAGACAAATGTCCGGATGAGTTTGGTTTAAAAGCAAATGATGGTTGTCCTAAAGTTGCTCCTCCTTCTGATCGTGATGGTGATGGTGTAATTGATATTGAAGATAATTGTCCAGATCAGTTCGGTTTAGCAAGATTAAACGGTTGTCCTGATGTGAAACCGGTTGTTGTTGATACGGATGGAGATGGTATTATTGATGCAGAAGATCGTTGTCCAAATACTTATGGTGTTCGTTCGAATGGTGGATGCCCTGAACCAAGACCTGTAATTATCGATACAGACGGTGACGGTATAGCAGATACAGATGATCGTTGTCCGAACACTTATGGTGCAGCTTCGAATGGCGGTTGTCCTCAGTATATTGATTCGGATGGAGATGGCGTTGCTGATGATCAGGATCGTTGTCCGAATACCTACGGTTCTTCAACTAACTTTGGTTGTCCATTAGTTATTGATTCGGATGGAGATGGTCTTGCAGATAATGAAGATCGTTGTCCGAACACATACGGACCTGTAAGCAATGGTGGTTGTCCGCGCGTTACCGTTCAGGAGCAGCAGATTATCACAAGAGCATTTGAGAACTTAACGTTCGAAACAGGAAGTGCGGTAATCAGAACTTCATCTTACTTAAGTCTGAATGATTTAGCTTCTTATTTGGTTCAGAATCCTTCTTACCGTTTAAGAATTGCAGGTCATACAGATAACGTTGGTGATGATGCACGTAACCTTGAATTATCAAGAAAGAGAGCTGAGGCAGTTAGAGATTATATTGCAGGAAGAGGTGTTAGTTATAGCAACATGATTGTTGAATACTATGGTGAGACGATGCCGATATATGATAACTCAACGGCTGATGGTCGTAAGAAAAACAGAAGAGTAGAATTCGAAATTCTGTATTAATCTTTAGTCGATAAAATAACATTGACCAAATATAAAGGCAGCTTCGTTTTTCGGAGCTGCCTTTTTTTGTGTTTGGCCGTTCGTGGTTTGCTAGGTCTTCTTTTTACTACTACGAACGAGAGATATATTAAGGGATATCGAGCCTTGTGCAGAGGCTTATCGAAGTATTATATTTCGAGCGAAGTCGAGAAATATTTTGGTCCGATAGTAAAATGCTTTTCACCAAAACCATTCTTCTTCGGTCTGTTTGGTCTTCTTTTTACTTCTACGAACGAGAGATATATTAAGTGATGTCGAGACTTGTGTAGAGGCTTATCGAAGTATTATATTTCGAGCGAAGTCGAGAAATCTTTTGGTTCCGATAGTAAAATACTTTTCACCAAAATCATTCTTCTTTTGTGTACAAATAATTCGAACCTGAGAATTTAAGCTAATATTTAGTTTAATGACTCCTCTTCTTTGGATGGATGTATATTTATTTGATGAAGGCCTTAAATGTAAACTCATAGATTGATTTTAAATTTGAGTACCTTCGTTTTGTGCAAGAAAATGCTTTATTAGAATTCATGGATGCCTTTTCAATGACCTTGAAAAGTGGATCGTTTGTTACTTTAACTTTAAGTAAGCCTCTATCCTTAAAATTATCAAAAGGAATTAGAAAAATTCAAGTTAAAGAAGTTAAGCTCGAAAATGAAAGTCAACTTCGTTTTGAAGCCTTTTCAAAAACACAAAGTTTCACCTCCAATCATTCCTTTGCTGAAGCCTTTAATAAAATCGAAGTTGCTTTAAAAGATCAATTTTTAATTGCCTTTTTAAGAAGTTCTGAAAACGAATTTCAATACAGAAGAAATAAAAAGGGAAACAGTATACTCCATAAAACAATATTGAAAAACACAATTGATCAGCCAAAAAAAGAGCATGATCATATTAAACGTGAAGCTGCCGGTGATAATCGCTTTTTAAAAGCTACCGGTATTTTGAAAAATAATGGGCAGGTAGCAAAAGGCCAAGGAGATAAATTAAAACAAATCAGAAAATTTTCTGAAATCATTGAAGGGCTTATTCAATCAAACTTTAAAAGTACAAAGCACATAAATGGATATGACATGGGTAGTGGTAAAGGTTATTTAACCTTTAGCTTATACGACACTACAAAACATAAATGCAACATTGATGCTCATTTAACGGGAATAGAAGCCAGAAAAGATTTAGTAGATTTTTGTAATTATACAGCATCAGAATTAAACTATGAAGGTCTTCGATTTGAAAAAGGGTTAATTGGAGACTTTGAAATTGAAGAATGTGATATTTTGATGGCACTGCATGCATGTGATACTGCAACAGACGACGCTATTTTTAAAGGAATAAAAGCAAATGCTTCATTAATTATTGTTGCGCCTTGTTGTCATAAA
>JAHDHT010000444.1 GCA_020631175.1 Chitinophagales bacterium | reverse complement strand
CCAGCAAAAAGGTAATAGCCAGATGGTTCAGCAATTGCAGGACAAATTAGATCAG
This sequence comes from Chitinophagales bacterium, assembly GCA_020631175.1. GTDB lineage: Bacteria > Bacteroidota > Bacteroidia > Chitinophagales > JAHDHT01 > JAHDHT01. Next base: position 1,769 of record JAHDHT010000444.1, on the reverse strand, counting down.
GCTGCTGAAACGGAGCAACAAACTTCTAATAATGTACCGGATGCGCCGGCAACTTTTGTTGAGTTTGATGCACAACCTACATTATCTACTGATTATCAATTCAATGTGACTGATGCTCAAGCAGACAACATGAATCTTACTCAGATGATTGACTTGTTTGATCCTGCTCATCGTCAGGCTTTGCAGCAGGCGGCAACTAATCCTGACAATACGGATATGCTGAGCAATCGAATTCGCGTATTTATTAAAAACCACAACTAAGAAAAATATGAAAAAGCAATTTTTACAAATAATCTGTCTGGCGATGCTTGTTTGCATTGGTTTCCAGGCGAATGCCCAGTCACAGGCAGCTGCTGCTAATGACGGGATTTGTACTCCTACAACTACTGTTGATCCGGTTGTAGAATTTAACAATGTTACAGTTGTTTGTTCGGATGGATCAATTTTACCAGCTCATGCAGCTCCAATTGGTTCACTTACAAATGCAGATTACATAATCGAAGTAAACAACTCACTTTCTGAAATTAATCAAAGTGGTATACCTACTTCGTATACTGATGGTGATCAGGTTTGTATATATATTATTACATATGATTTACCGGAGATTAATAATATTCTGAACACAGCAAATGCTTTATGTCCGATAATTGATTGTGATGGTGCTTTCGGTCTTCCAGGCTTAACACAAACGATTTCTGATCTTGTAAACGGTGTTAATGATGGAACTCCGGGAATAAACTCATTAGATGAAGTATTAGCATTAGCGAGTGGTTTTGGTACTCCGATTACGGATGTTGCGACCGCTGTTACTGTTTTGGATGGAGTTAATGTTCAGATTGGCGGTTTATTAGGAAACATCTGTTATGCAGTTTCTGCGCCTTTCTGTTATAATGTAGATGATGCTGATGCTGCTTGTGCTGCGGCTGGTCCTGCAAATGACCTTTGTGCTAATGCAACGCCAATTGCATGTGGAGATGCAATAGCAGGTACTAATATTGACGCAACCGGTGATGCTGACGCTGATGCATTAGGCCTTTGCGGTACCACACCAGGTGCCGTTGGTGTTTGGTATGAATATGTTAGTGATGGAAGTGATATTGTTGTTTCTACATGTGATGCGACTGATTTTGATACCAAAATCAATGTTTATGAAGGTGGTTGCGGTGCAGGCTTAACTTGTGTTAATGGAAATGATGATGGTACAGGATGTGTCGGATTTTCTTCGGAAACTGGTGTAATTCCTACTACTTCAGGTAACTCTTATTATATATACGTAACCGGTTTTGGTGCTGCAACAGGTAATTTCACAGTTTCTCTTACATGTACGGCTCCTCCGACTTGTGCTGATGGAGTTACTCCTCCTTCAACTTATTGTTATGATTCCGGATTAGTAGATGAGGTAGCAGTTGAGGTGTGCCCAACTAATCCTGGAGAAACCGTAACAATAGATGTTTTACAAGGTGAATTAGAAGTTAATTTCGATAATGTAACCTATTATTCAGGTGCTGCCGGTTCAGGTACTGGTGGAACTATTCTTGCCGGTCCTGTGGATGGAGATCAAACAGGTACTTCTTTAACTAGTAATCCTGATGAATGCATCATTGTTGTTTTTAACTCAGATGGCTCTGTAAGTTGTCAGACTTCTCAGGCTGAGTTTCAATATTGTACTACTCTAAGTGGCGGAAATCCGGGTGGAGATTGCCCGGCATGTGCTGATTGTGAAGCTGCGAATGAATTACCGTTCTCTGGTGAATTCCCATTTGATGGTG
>JAHDHT010000443.1 GCA_020631175.1 Chitinophagales bacterium | reverse complement strand
TGGCAAGAGATAATAAAGCGAATGCAATTTTAGGTGCAGCAACACCTTCTTTAGAATCTTACCTTAATGCACACCGTTCGAGATATGGTTTAGTTGAAATGAAAAAGAGATTTGGCGGTGTGAAAGCACCGGTAATTGAAATGGTAAATATAAAGCTTGCTAAAAAGCAACGTAAAATGTCTGATCACTTTGCGCATTATACGATTGAAGTTATAAAGGAAGCATTAGATAATAATGAACAAGTAATTTTATTTCAGAATCGAAGAGGTTATGCTCCAGCCATTGTTTGTCAGACTTGTGATCATATTCCTCAATGTGTGCAATGTGATGTAACACTAACCTATCACAAATACAGCAATGAGCTCATTTGCCATATTTGCAGTTACAAAATTAAAAATCCGAATAGTTGTGTGGCCTGTGGCAGTACGGATACACAAATTAGAAATTTTGGCACAGAAAAAATTGAAGAAGATATCCAAATGCATTTTCCTGATGCGAGGGTTTCCCGGATGGATTTAGATACGGTAAGAAAAAAAGATGCTCATGCTAAATTAATTACTTCATTTGAAAATCGGGAAATTGATATCTTGGTTGGAACCCAAATGTTAACTAAGGGTTTAGATTTTGAACATGTGAGTACAGTTGTCATTCTAAATGGAGATCAGTTATTGTTTTATCCGGATTTCAGAGCTTCGGAAAGAGCTTTTCAAATGTTATTACAGGTAAGCGGCAGAGCAGGCCGAAGAAATAAACAGGGAAGGGTTTTAATTCAGGCAGGAAAAGTAGAGCATCCAATATATCAATTTGTTCAGCATAGTGATTTTAATGGCTTTTACACTGCTGAATTAACTGAACGACAATCCTTCCGTTATCCTCCTTATTCGCGAATAATTAATTTGAGATTAAAGCATAAAGATAAAGGATTAGTAAACCGTGCTGCCGAAATTTTAGCCAATGAACTCAAGCGAAACTTAAAAGACAGCATAAGCGGACCGTCTGTACCTATTACAGCTTTTATCAGAAATTATCATTTGAGAGATATTATGATCAGGCTCATTCCGGGAACACATCCCTTAGCCAAAACAAAAGAGTATTTAGATCGCACTTTAAAAATCCTGAAAGCCGATTCAAGGTATCGAAGTGTAATTGTACAGGTGGATGTGGATCCGTATTAGTCTTTTGGTAGCTCAGTACTTTGTAAGGCAGTAAAAAATCTGTGCTACAAAGTACTAAGTACCGTGCTACTAAACCCGAAATATGTATTAGGAAATCTATTACAAGCAACAATAGCTTCAAAATCAACCGTTGCACTACTGTCTTCAAAATCACCATAGCGGTGCTATGCTAATTTTTCTAGACAGTCTGATTTTATTGCTCTTGTTGCTTTCATAACGAATTCTAATACATAATACGGGTTAATTCTAATTAATCAATATTTTCTGAACCGGATTTAAAACGCCTTCATTACCAATTTTTAATATATACATTCCTGATCTTAAATTCGGAACGTCGATGGTTTGATATGTTTTTCCGGATGGAATAAATAAGCTTCCTGAATAAATTAATTGTCCATTTACATGGAATAACTCCACCGGAAAATTTCCTTCTAGCATTGAGTTAATTTCAATATTTAGTCCTGCTTTTGAAGGAGTAATCGTACCCAAATTATAACTCACAAAATTATAAGTAATAGAAACTACTAAAACAGTTTGTGTTTCAATTGTAGTACATCCATTGGCATCCGTATAACTATATTCAAGTGTATGTAATCCCGGTCCTGCAATGGCAGGATTAAAAGCATTGAAAACAACACCCGGACCTGAGAATG
>JAHDHT010000121.1:9979-11587 GCA_020631175.1 Chitinophagales bacterium | reverse complement strand
TCAGAAGGATCATTTACAGAGTCATGTACAATAGGAGGGAATACATTTAAATATATGCTTAAACATCATAAAGGTGCTTCAAAAATGCATGCCCATTTTAAGGATGATCAAATAACGGTGTGTCTTACAGCAGAACAAATCGAAGAATGGAAGCTGGAGCATAAAGTGGGATTTGAAATTATTACAGAAGATGATCCGGCACTTAAAATTATTGTAGAAAAAGATTTTGTATGTCTGGATGAAACAACAGAAGATCAATCAGATAATTATCCTAATCCAAAAGCCCATCTTTTAAATGGATAAAAAAGATTTAAAAATAAAAAAGGCTGAAGAAGTAGCAGGTGGACTAAAAGCGGTTAAAATTTCTTTAGATCATGTAAGAGAAGAAATGTCGCTCTCGAAAGGCTTAAAAGTTTTAAACCGCTTAAATCAAAAAGGTGGTGTGGATTGTCCGGGATGTGCATGGCCTGATCCGGATGATGAAAGAAGTCAATTAGGGGAATACTGTGAAAATGGAGTTAAAGCAATTGCAGAAGAAGCAACAGACAAACGATTAAATCCGGAGTTTTTTGAAAAGTATTCTATTAAGCAGTTAAAAGAATGGACGGATTATGAAATAGGGAAAAGTGGAAGAATAGCTCAACCTATGTTTCTAAAAAAAGGAGCAAATTATTACGAGCCAATTTCATGGGAAAATGCTATCGATAAAATTGCCGGTCATCTTAAAAATCTTGATGACCCGGATCAGGCCGTTTTTTATACTTCAGGCCGTACAAGTAATGAAGCAGCTTTTTTATATCAACTATTCGTCAGAGCATTTGGCACTAATAATTTGCCTGACTGCAGCAATATGTGTCATGAAAGCAGTGGTGTAGCGCTGAGTCAAACCGTTGGTATAGGTAAAGGATCTGTTAAACTTAGTGATTTTTACAAAGCAGAAGTAATAATGGTGATGGGCCAGAACCCGGGTACTAATCATCCTAGAATGTTGAATGCATTAAAAAAGGCAAAGCGAAATGGTGCAAAAATAATTTCAGTTAACCCGATAAAAGAAGCCGGTTTAATTCGCTTTAAAGATCCACAGGAAATTCGTTCGGTATTTACAGATGGCGTTCAATTGACTGATCATTACCTGCAGGTAAAAATTAATGGAGATCAGGCATTGCTTCAAGCAATAAATCATTTGTTGCTTTTAAAAGATAAGTCAGACGAAAATGTTCTTGACCACAATTTTATCAAAAACAAAACAAACCATTTCAATACGTATAAAGATCATATCTTAAATGTTGACCCGGAAAAACTCCTCCAACAATGTGGTATTTCAAAAGAACAAATTGAACCGGTAATTAATTTGCTCGCTGAAAAATCCAAAATTATTATCTGCTGGGCAATGGGACTTACACAACATTATAATGCCGTTAACACCATTAAAGAAGCGGTTAATTTATTACTGTTAAAAGGTAGTATAGCTAAAGAAGGTGCAGGTACATGTCCGGTAAGAGGGCATAGTAATGTGCAGGGAGATCGTACTGTAGGTATTGTTGAAAAAAGACCAAAGCATTTAGTAGAAAACTTAAAGAAAGAATTTGGAATAGATGTTCCTGAAAA
>JAHDHT010000121.1:5897-9879 GCA_020631175.1 Chitinophagales bacterium | reverse complement strand
CAATTTGTAACGGTAGAAAACTCTATGGGAAAGGTTCATTCTTCTAAAGGAGTATTAACACCTGTTTCTGATCAATTATTAAGTGAAGTGGAAATTATTTGCAGATTAGCTAAAGCAACAATTCCTGAAAAGGAAATAGCATGGAATGTTTTTAAATCTGATTATAATATCATTCGTTCTAAAATTGAAGCAGTAATTCCTGGCTTTGATAATTATAACAAAAGGGTAGAAGAAGATGGCTTTTATTTACCTAATGTCGCCAGAGAAGGGAAGTTTATTGCGGGGAAAGCAAATTTCACAATCGCAGATGCATCTATGACCGCCGCCGGAAAAGGCGAATACATAATGATGACCGTTCGAAGCCATGATCAATTCAATACCACAATTTATGGTTTAGACGATCGCTATCGTGGAATTTATCAAGGAAGAAAAATTGTATTGATGCATCCAGATGATATACAGGAAGCAGGATTGAAATCAAATGATATCGTAGATTTAAGTTCCGATTATGATAAAGTAAGAACTGTTACCGGATTTACGGTCGTTGCTTACAACATTCCAAAATCGTGCATCGGTACATATTTTCCTGAAGCCAATCCGCTGATACCAATTAGTGAAGTTGCAGAACAAAGCAATACACCAGTTTCAAAAGGAATAATTGTTAAGCTTTCACCAGTTAAGAATTTATAAAACCGTATTTATATAGAATCTTTTCTGAAAATAATTTGCCTGAATTCTTTGCATAATTTTATGCGTAAATGTCTATTTTAGCCAGACAAATTGATAAGTATGAAAACTATTAAATGGATTACCGTATTGCTGGCCATTTGCTTTGCAATCAATGCAAATGCTCAATCAAAAACCCTTTCAGTAAAAGTCGGAGAAAAGGAAAAGAAAGGTATGATGGAAGGTATCATTGGTGTTGTTGGAACAGACGATGATGGCTTTTATGTATTACGTTCTAAATCTAAGGGCTTTGCTATTTATGGAATGGGCGTTGGAACAAGAGGTGAAATGTCAATAGACAAATACTCTAATAACTTGCAGCATCAAAAAACATTAGAAATTACCGGGATACCGGCTACAATTTTAAATAAAGCAAAAGATAAATCCTATGAGTTTATCGTACAGGACGGAAAAGGTAAAATCTGGCTTTTTTATTCTGATGAAAAAGGCGGTAAAAATCAATTGTATCGAAAAGAGCTCAATAAAAAGGCCTTTAAATTCGAAAAAGCCGAGCTGGTTTCAGAGCAAAAAATTATGGATAAGAAATTGGACAGACGGTCTTCCTATGGGTATGTACAATCTGAAGATAAGAAATTGCTTGGAGTTTATTCAGTAGTCGGAAACAAGAAATCTGCGGCTTCATATGCATATATAGAAGTGTTTGATGAAAATATGAATTCTCTTTGGGCCTCAGAAGATAAAGTTCCCGAATATTCCGATGGCAAAGTTTCTAAAGCATTTGAAATGGCTAAACAACGTTTAGATCCGGGTTCAAATAATTTAATTTTAACCAACAAGGGAGTAATCAATATTTATAAATCATTATGGCAAGATAACGAAGGAATTTTTACAGGCGGTGATATTGTACATGTGATGTATTCTTTCTCCGGTAAAAAATCTGATCCAGTGGTAAAAAGATTAGAAAACGATAACTTAAACATTCTTGATGCATTAATTTCTCAAGATAAAGATGGAGGAGTTCGTTTAACAGGCTTTTATTCAGAGTCTGAAAAAGAAAGATCAATCGATGGGGTGTTTTTCCAATCTATTAATCCCGAAAGTTTAAAAACCGTTGATGCAAGCCTTGTCCCTTTTACAGATGAACATAAAAAATCATTTCTTACTTCTGTTAATGATTTAAGCCGAAAAGGTAAAGCATCCAAAAGAGATGAAAAAACTAAAAAGAAAATTGATAAAGGCAAAGATTTAAAGCCATCCACTCGAAATAATATTACCAGTGTAAATACACTTTCAGATAATAGTACGTTAATGGGGGCAGAATTTTTTATGCAAACAACCAGAATGCGTACAACAAGAGATGCTAATGGAAATACAAGACAAGAATGGGTTACCGTTTATAATTTTGGTGATCTTAAATACATCAAAATAAACGAAGATGGTAAGATTGAATGGATTAAAAATTTTGATAAAAGACAGAGAGCTGAGAATAGCTACGCACATTTAGGTGTCTATGAAATGTTCGTCGACAATAACATGTATTTCGTTTATAATGATTTAGAAAACAAAGTTCTTCGTTTAGGAAATATCACACCGGATGGCGAAGTAAAATCTAAAACAATTACAGATCTCGGTAAAAAAGGAAAACTCGAAAAATTTTGGTTTGCACCAAGAATGACAACTGAATTAAGTGATAACTCATTTTTAGGTGTTGCAGTAAGACTGTTTAAATCTAAATTTCTCAAGTTAACTTTCAAATAATTTTATTTCGCGCTTCCCCTAAATGGTCGGGCTTTACATTGCAATCTTTTCCCTGCACACTAAGAGCCGGTCTGCCTATAAAAGCTTCCGCTGGTCGCTTTCATAGACAGCCTTGCTCTAAGTGTGCATTCAAAAGTATTTCCATTTCAATCCCTAAGCGAACCCTCATATAAAAATGAACTTTTGACATACCATATATTGTTATCTTTGCGATAGGCAAAAATGAGCTTCAATCAACACATACAATCCCTAAACTGGAATGATACACTAACATCCATCCAAAATAAATCTGAACAGGATGTGATGAAAGCGCTTAATAAACAAACGGTAAATCTTGAAGATTTTAAAGCGCTTATTTCACCGGCTGCGAGACCACATCTGGAACTCCTTGCGCAAAAAAGCAGGTCAATTACTCAAAAGCGTTTCGGTAAAACAATTATGATGTACATACCTATGTATTTAAGTAATGAATGTCAGAACATTTGTACCTATTGCGGCTTCTCAATGGAAAATAAAGTGCCTCGAATCACACTTACCAATCAACAGATACATGCTGAAGCAAAAGCTATCAAAGCCAAAGGCTTTGATCATATTCTATTGTTAACCGGTGAAGCCAACAAAACGGTAGGGGTAGAGTATATCAAAAATGCTATTCGTTTAGTACGACCCTATTTTTCAAATATCAGTATCGAAGTACAGCCTTTGAAAGAAGATGAATATTCTTCATTGTTAGATGAAGGCTTACATACTGTTTTGGTTTATCAGGAAACTTACAGAAAAGAAACCTATAAAATTCATCATCCAAAAGGAAGAAAGTCAAATTATGAATGGAGGCTTGAAACCCCCGAACGACTCGGTAGGGCAGGTGCCTTTAAAATTGGACTTGGTGTATTATTGGGATTGGAAGACTGGAGAACAGATAGCTTTATGACGGCCTTTCATTTAGATTATTTGCAAAAGCATTTTTGGAAAAGTAAATACTCGATTTCATTTCCGCGTTTAAGGCCATGTGAAGGTTACGAACATTCAAATAAAATAATGGATGATCGTGATCTTGTTCAGTTAATTTGTGCGTATAGAATATTTAATCCGGATCTCGAATTATCATTAAGTACCAGAGAATCTCCTTCTTTCAGAGACCATGCTATTCAATTGGGAATCACTTCTATTTCTGCTGAAAGTAAAACTGAACCCGGAGGTTATGCTTCTGAAACAAATGCTTTAGAACAGTTCGAAATTGATGATCACAGAAGCACTGAAGCAATTGCCGGTATGATAAGAAATCAAGGCTATGAACCTGTTTGGAAAGATTGGGATAAAAGCTATCAATAAATAATAAAAACAAAATTAGAAGAATGTCTGGAGGTAATTGGAAAGAAATGTTTGAAGCCATAAAACATGGTGATATAGAACTAATTAATTATCATTTAAAAATGGGTATAGACCCTAATTATCAGCATCCCGAATATCTTGCTGCCCCTTTAATAGAAAGTGTACGGTTAAACCAAATCGCTATAGCTAAATTGTTTTTGGAAAA
>JAHDHT010000121.1:3179-5797 GCA_020631175.1 Chitinophagales bacterium | reverse complement strand
CGTTTAAAAAATTCAAAAATCTGATCCTGATATTGATCTTCGATTCCTATTCCATTATCTTTAACATATATATACAGGTTACGACCAGACCGTTTGTTGCTGATGCTAATTTGAGGCTTTTGATTTTCATTATATTTTATTCCGTTCTCAATCAGGTTTTGAAACAAAACATACATTTCATTTTCATTACACATGATTGACGGAAAATTTTCATATTCAATTTTTGCATCCGGGTATTTCCCGGTCATTACATGTTGAACTTTTTCAATTACTCCGTCCAGATCAGAATGAGTTCTTTTAGATTTTAAGTTGTTTGTAACCGTCGATAATTCCATAATATCGCTTACCAAAGCATACATCTGTTTCGATCCTTCACGGGCAAAATCTATGTCGGTTAATATTTCAGAATGGTCACCACTTTTAAAATTTCGTTCAATCAAATCTAAAAAGCTGACCACATTACGTAGGGGAGTCTTTAAATCATGAGAAGCTATATAAGTAAACTTTTCTAATTCCTCAGTTGTAGATTTTAATTCGAAGTTTTTTTCTTCAAGATTTCTAATTAATAGATCTTGTTCATCTTTATACGATTTAAACATCCCTCCCATAAAAATGGCTGAAACGGCAACTACAAGTATTTCATCAAAAGGAACATTTATTCCTGACCCAAATGGCCCGAAAAGATTGACTAAAATTAATGTTAAAAAGAAAATACCGAAGCTGTAGGCTAAAAAAATATTACGTAATCGACTGTTATCTTTAAAGAAAATAAACACAAAACCCATTGTACTAAGTGCAGCAGCCCCTTCTCCGAAACCATGGCCAATTGTTAATAATGAGATACAATACCAGATCGGTGTTATTGTAACAAATGCAATTTTGGTTTGGTAAGGATTTAAAACTGTGCTAAGTAAATAAACAATAAAAAACACCACAAAAACCATCAAGGTAGTAGAAAGATATATAGTATAACCATATAGCAATCCGGAAATGATACTTACTGCAAGACCTGTTAAACCACATAGTAAGCTTATTCTTTTTACCAGTCTTTGGGTAGTTTCCTGTTCAGATACCCTTTTAAAAGTAGTATTTCTACTTATGTAATTCATCCACCCTTTTTCATTTTGTGAGTCGAGTTTTAAAATATGGTTAAATATTTGCCCTAATTTTACATACTATTCGAATGGGCTGTTGAATAGCACAAGACTGTGTAAATTGGGTCTTTAAAGGATAGTAATATTGCGTTAATTTATACAAAAAAATATATAAAGATGAAACATTTACTGCGTTTGTTAGTCATTTGCCTTTTTTGCTCTCTAATAAACTTAGACGTAAAAGCGCAACAAAGTATCTGGCTGGCAGGTGGTGGTGGTCCGGCAGCTGACAATATTATTGACTCAGCAGTAGATATGAATGGAGACATCCTGGTGACCGGTTTCTTTACCGAATCTATCACTTTTCAGAATGAAAGCCTCACAGGCTTTGGAGCAGAAGATATCTTTGTGGCTAAATTAAATGGCATAACGGGCACAGTACAATGGATAAAAAACTTTGGGGGGCCTCAGTCGGATATTGGTTATGCGATTGCCGTAGACAGCGATAACAACATCTACATAACCGGATATTTTGAAGAATTCGCAAGTTTTGACGGAACCTTAATCGCAGCTTTTGGTAATGCTGATTTCGATATATTTTTAACTAAACTCGATACACAGGGAAATTTCCAATGGGTCAAAAATATGGGTGGAGACGGAGCTGATATTGGTTTTGATATTGGGGTGGATAGTAACGATCAAATTTACCTTACCGGCTTTTATTCAGCTCAGGCATTATTCGGCACTGAAATTTTAGATTCCAATGGAAATCTGGATGCATTTCTTGCAAAATTTGATCAGGATGGAAATTCTGCATGGGCTAAAACATTCGGAGGAACCGGTTTTGATGTTGGCGAGCAATTATTTATCGATGAAAATGATGAAATTCTTGTTGCCGGAGAATTTACAGAAGATTTAATGGTGGGTAACTTATCACTGAATACTAACGGTCAGTCTGACGTATTTCTAATTCGAACAAATTCCGGAGGAACAGTAAATCTTGTTCGACAATTTGGAAGCGAAAGCAGCGATTTTGTTAATGCTGTTCATGTAAATAAATTTAACGAAATAATTCTCGGCGCAGAATATGGTAATGAATTAAATCTAAATGGAAATACCCTTACATACGGTGGGGGTGGAGCAGATGGACTCATATTAAAATATGATGATAATGGAAATATTTTAAACTATAGAAAATTAAGTACAGGTGGTATAGATGCTGTAAATGCAATAAGCAGTGACAGCTTTGGTAACGATTATATAATTGCACAAATTTCATCCGGTTTAGTTCTGTCTGATACAACATTAATTCCCCTTGCTTCTGATGGTTTATTACTGATTAATAATGAAGAGTTTTTATTGACGAAATCTGTGCTTTTCGGAGGCGCTCAAAATGATGAACCTTTTAATCTTGAAATACTGGAAGAAGACTCTACTATTCACCTGTATATTTCGGGTCGATATAACCTTGCTACTAATATATTTGGTGCGGGCTTGTTAAGTAACGGTGAGGATGATGTGTTT
>JAHDHT010000121.1:0-3079 GCA_020631175.1 Chitinophagales bacterium | reverse complement strand
GCATTTAACAGCAACTGTTCTATAATAGATTTATCAATTACCTTGTCAATATAAAACTTTGGATAAACCGATTTACGGTTTTGAATGTTAGCATTTACAATGTCTACCTTAGTCATATGTTAAATTATTGATCTTCCAACAAAAAAAATACGAAATTAGTGCTCAAATCAGCTTATTTGGATTATTCATTTTTAAGTAAAATTACTTGTTTCATATTGCTTGTATTATTGAGCTTTTCAAGCAAAGGGCAAAGAGATAACTATAGCGGAAAGACCGGTGGTGCAGATCGACAGCCTATAACATTCAACGGTTATGTTCTTGATGCTCAAACAGATGCAGCACTTGAATTTGCTACCGTTTCTTTTTTTAGTTTGAAGGATAGTTCCCTGATTAGTGGTGGATTAACTGATGTAAATGGAGAATATTCGGTGCAACTTAAAAGCCCGAAGGTCTATATGGTAGCTGAATATATCAGCTACGAATCATATGTATTAAATCCTGTTCCGGTCGATTTTAAACAAATAAAAGAAGGTAATCGTAAGGTTGAAATTGAAACAATCTATTTGAAACCGGCGAACTACGATCTTGGTGAAGTTGAGATTGTAGCAGAAAAAAGTGAAACACAGTTCTCCCTGGATAAAACGGTTTTTAATGTAAGTAAAGACAATACAACCCGAGGTTCAACTGCTGAAGAGGTTTTAGATAATGTTCCTTCTGTAACGGTAGATATAGAAGGGCAGGTGAGCTTAAGAGGAAGTACCGGAGTGCGCATTTTAGTTGATGGTAAACCTAGTAACCTGGCTAATTCAGAAAATGCAAATAGCTTAAGGAGTATTCCAGCAAATATGATTGAAAAAGTCGAAGTGATTACAAACCCTTCCGCAAGATATGAAGCCGAAGGAATGGCAGGAATTATCAATATCGTTTTAAAGAAAGAAAAACGTAGTGGTTTTAATGGCTCTTTTGATCTTGTTGGTGGCTTACCTGAAATTGCCGGTTTTGGAGCTAATCTGAATTACAGAAAAGGAAAAATAAACTGGTTTGCAAATTATGGATTGAGTTGGCGTAAGCTTCCGGGTGGAGGATTTGTAAATCAGGAATCAGATATCAATGACACTCTTTTTATTACTGATCAAACAAGGGATATGAGAAGGGGAGGATTATCTAATAGTGTGCGTGCCGGAGTCGATTATTTCTTTGATGAAAAATCTTCTCTTACCGGTGCATTGCAATTCAAAATCTCAGATGAAGACAATACATCTGATTTAGTTTATACCGATTATCTTTTTTCAAGAGATAATGAACCTTATTTAATATCTGAACGATATGATGTCGAGTTTGAAGATGAAAGTAGTTTACAATACAGTTTGAATTACAGAAAAGAATTTTCTTCCCGAGATCATTATCTAAATGTTCTCGCTCAATATGAAGATGAATTAGAAACAGAAGGATCAGATTTTACCGAGTTAATTGGAGTGCAGGATGGATATTTAACCCAAACCTTGAAGCAAAGAGCAAACAATACTGAAGGTCAAAAAGAATGGTTATTTCAAACAGATTATAATCATAATTTAAATAAAGATCATAAATATGAATTAGGAATAAGAGCTTCATTAAGACAAATTGGAAATGATTATTTAATTGAAGAATTTGCTAATGATGAATGGTTTGTTTTAACAAATATCTCTAACACCTTTGAATACGATGAAAACATTTATGCTGCTTATGCTCAATATGGTAACAAAATAAAAAAGTTTGGCTACCTGGCCGGAATAAGAGGAGAATACTCTGATGTAACAACCGAGTTACTTCAAACAAATGAAATAAATCCAAGAGATTACTTTAATTTATTTCCTTCATTGTTTTTATCCTGGGAGTTTAATCCTGCCAATGCCATACAGTTAAGTTATAGCAGAAGAATTACCCGTCCGAGATTTTGGGATCTGAATCCTTTCTTTACTTTTTCTGATAATAGAAATTATTTTGGTGGAAACCCAAATCTGGATCCGGAGTTCACCGATTCGTATGAATTAAATTATTTATTAATTAGAGAAAAACTAACCTTTACAAGTGGTATTTTTTATCGGTATACTACAGATGTAATTGTTCGCTTAACCACCTTAAATGATGATGGAACAACGAATACAATGCCGCAAAATTTAAGCACAAGAGATGACAGTGGTGTTGCACTGACTCTATCTTATAGTGCTTTAAAATGGTTGCGATTAAATGGTGATTTTAATGTATTTCAATCCATTACAAACGGAGAAAATATTGAAACTGATTTCATTAGTGATAATATAACCTATACCTCTACCGGTAGTGCAAGGTTTTCTTTTTGGGATTCTGATTTGCAACTAAGGTTAAGATATCGTGGTCCACGTGTTACACCTCAGGCTAGATATCGTTCTATGACAATGCTTAATGTTGGATGGAGTAAAGATTTACTTCCTTCTAAAGACCTGACTTTAACGTTGAGTTTTAACGACATCTTCAATCAGCGTAGAAGACGCTACGAAACATTTGGTGAAGATTTTTACAGAATAGGAGAGTTTCAGTTTCGTTCAAGAACTGCCACAGCTACCTTGTCGTACCGTGTAAATCAGAAGAACAAGCGAGGCGGCAGAGGCAATCGATCAGGAGGAAGTTATTCTGGTGGCGATGGAGGCTTCTAACCCTCAAGTTTAGCCTATTTGTTCAGATTCTTGAACCCAATTTAGCTATACAACGTAAATCTGTATAAATCGGTCTTTACTTTGTGAGCCTTAGATATTTATATACATTTTGCTTTGTTATTTTTTGTGCGAATCTCTATTCGCAGCAAGACTTTCAGTTTCTTGAACAACCAAAGGCTCTGCAACTATATCCCAGAGATATACAAAGCAACACTGCAAACATAAATATTGAAGGTGTTGAAAGCAGCGGTCTGGTTGATTTGATTGAAGTCAGATACTTCAGAAATAATCAACTGATTGAAACGCAAACAGAAATGCCGACCTATGATAATCTTAATCAGGCAAGCTTTCAATTTACTAAAGAGATTCAAGCCGAACTGGCATTTTATAAAGTTGAATTTTAT
>JAHDHT010000120.1 GCA_020631175.1 Chitinophagales bacterium | reverse complement strand
AATAAAAAAGGATCTGCTAAATAAATAACAGACCCTTTGGAAAACTATGACCTAAAGTTTTATGAATTTATAGCTTCGCAAATTTGATACTCCGAACTATTGATGATGACTTAATCATTAAAGTATAAAAGCCTGTACCGAGGTCGTTCATATTTAACATGATCGTACTATTATTAGCATTAAAAGCAACTGCTTTTTGCAATACTAATTGACCCTGATTATTATAGATTTCAAACTTTGTATCATCCGGTAATTGTTCTTCAACGTATACATACATCATATCTTTAACCGGATTAGGATACAATTGTATTTGACTATCAGCAGTTTTTCTAAACAGTGTTATTGTACCTGCCAATACTTTTGTTCCGTCAAAATCGGTTTGGAATAGTTGATAATAATTGATTCCATTTGAAATTGCTTCATTTCTAAATTGATAACTATTTTCCTGAGAACTTGTTCCTGCTCCTTTTAAAGTTGCAATTGTATTGAAACTTAAACCATCCGTAGAATGCTTAAGCGTAAAGTAGTCGTTTTCAATTTCTGTTGCGGTAAGCCAATCTAATTGATCAAATAATTGATTTGCTTTTCCGGTAAATGAAATTAATTCAATAGGTAATTTATCGCATTGAACGCTAGGTTCAAAAATGGTTTTTGTACAATTAAAATCATCGCTCACAGTAATAGAATAAGAAGCACCATCTTCGATCGGTCCAATGGTTGTTGTTACACCTGGCGCAACTGTTCCATTAAAATCTCCGGAAACATTATATGAAACACCACTATTTGGGAAAGATGGATATCCACCTGTTATTGAAAAGGAAACGGTATACTCACCGGTTGCACTATTACAATTTGTATCATGACTAATTTCAATAGGAAGTAAAAAGCTTAATGGCGCACCCGGTAAAGCAACTACTGTACATGCATCATTGAGGTCTATTCCGTTATTTATTGGCGGACCAACAATAGCTGAAATAGATAATTGAGTATTCGCGGGATATGAGCCATCATTGGTAAACATCCCACTCGAATTCATCGCGTAAATGGTTCCAAGATTTGAAGATCCATCATGTAAAACATACATTAATATGCTTCCATCCTGAATATTTTCGCCTACAGTTTGTGCTGAAGCGGCAGCACCTGCACACACAAACTGCATCATTTGCGCCATTCCACCGGCGTCATTTGTACATTCTGGTTCTTCCGTTATTAATTCACCACTACAATCACCGGTTCCACTAAATGGTAATGCAACATATGGGAAATCATTTCTAAAAGCGACGTCATTGACTTCTACCCCGGTACTAAAAGTTAAAACATTTAGTAAATCATCCGTCACAGGGGAAGGAGATGAATTTGGATCATAATCATCATACCATAAACCAATTGCAGCTAAAACAATACCGCTTACAGCTTGTAATTCAATTCTTGTTACATCATCTTCTAACCTTCTCCCATTTGGAAATCCATCCATGTTTGGAATAAATTCAAGGTTAGCATTAGTATTATATGGAGCAGCTGTTAAACCGAGAACAGCAGCTTGTACTAAACCGAGAGAACTAAAGTCAGAACTACTTCTATCGGTAGCAGGTACCGCCATGTTTAAGCGCAGCATATCCCCACCGTTTGGTAAAAAGTTATTTATAAACGGTTTTCCTTCAGCAAGAGGATCCCCGTTTTTACCTGTCGCTAATTGGTAGGGTCTGAAGTTAGGAACACCTGTATGGAAGGCCGGCCATAAATCAACCGAACGTGGTTTTCCTTCAGCGGGTAATAATAAGGTTCCAAAAATGTTGTCGTCTAAAGCTGTACCTGCAACGGCTGCTGTATTTTTTAGCGGAAATAATCCATCCGCACCATTGGTAAAGTCGAATGCTCCAAGCGTATTACTTTGAATTCTGAGTGGCGTAAATGCGGGTACAGCACCACCAAATAAATCATCATCCATATACAAAGCTAACTCCGGATTATAGAAAAACTCATCCATGTCTGTTTCAGCAATTTCATCATACGGCGAAATGCTGTTCCAAAAATCTTTGTAACCAATCGGAATAACGGCTTCATTGGTAAGGGGCATCCCCAGTCTAGAAACCTGTACCCAATCACCACTGTAAACAGGTCCATTTGTTTTAGATAATGTGGTCATCGAAGGTCGGCTGGCGGATGCCCAAACCCCAATAATATAATCTCCATCTAAGATATTTTGCGGAGTACTTGAAGCTCCTGATTTTAATAAGTTACTAATTGGAATTTGAAGAGCAATAGTACTTACATTATAACATGCTAAACCATCAACCGGTGTTCCATTCTGACGTGGGGCATCACCCAAGTCAAAAATACCACCTAGATCAACAAAAAATGGATCATCAGAAGGACCTGCAAAAACCATTTCACCTGAACTTGCTGTTGTGATAGAGTTATTAGATAAGGTAGCATAGTCGCTGTTTAATCCGGCAGCTCCATTAATTGAACGCTCACCGATATTGTTTGGTGGAACCACTCCTCCATCAACAATTGTTTGAAATGACTGACCACCGTCTGTACTTTTTTCTAAAGTATAAGTAGTTTTTAAATTTTCGTTTCCAAGAAAAATATTAAAAAATGTTTGCGGTGCTTCATTTACTTTTTTAAAGGTAAAACGATAGGTAATTTCATCACCAGGAACAGTAGCGTCATTATCTACATGTATTTCATATCTAATATTTTCGCCGAAACTATAATAATTCGGTCCCCCATGTGGAAGTTGCATTGGATTATATGTAGCGATGATATTTATAAAATCCTGATTATCCGGATTTTTAAAAGCATACAAATCAACATTATCTGCTAGAGGATCATTGCTGATCAATGGTGCTTCTCTATGGCTGGAAGCCTGCAGTGTTGTATTGTTAAAAACAAGGCACAATACAAGCACAATTAAAAATATATTATTAATGTATTTCATAATTATTGTTTTATTGGTTTTGCTATTGGTTTATTTCTGTTCCAGACCATGGTAAGGCCTGATAAGGAAATTGACTACTGAAAGGAGCATCATTTGATTCAACACCTGTACTATATCCTAATACATTTAATAAATCATTTGTTACCGGTGAAGCAGAATTCATCGGGTCGTAATCATCGTACCAAAGCCCTACTGCAGCAAGCACAATTCCGGCTACTGCTTGCAATTCAATTCTTGTAACGTCATCTTCTAATCTCCGTCCGTTCGGAAATCCATCCATGTTAGGTATAAATTCAAGATTTGCCGAGGTATTATAAGGCGCTGCAGTTAAACCTAATACAGCGGCTTGAATTAAACCTAATGAACTAAAGTTTGCATCGTTTCTTGGGGTTGGTGGCACTGCCATATTCAAGCGCAGCATATCACCACCGTTCGGTAAGAAATTATTAACAAATGGTTTACCTGCCGCAAGTGGATCTCCATTTTTACCGGTAGCTAATTGATAAGGAATAACATTAGGTACACCAGTATGGAAAGCCGGCCATAAATCAACCGACCTTGGTTTAGCAGGCCCGGGAAGTAATAAAGTTCCAAAGATATTATCGTCTAATGCTGTACCATCTAATGCAGGATTACCTTTAAGCACGTAAAGACCATCAGAGCCATTTCTAAAATCGAAAGCACCTAAACTTGAACTTTGAATTCTAAGTGGATCAAAAGCCGGAACAGCACCTGCGTAGGTATTAAAATTGAAATATTGATTTAAGAAAACAGCAGAAATTCCTGCAGATGCAATATTTGATGCAGGTACTATATTACCTCCTGCTGCCGGAACATTGAACGTAAGAAGTCTACCTCCACCGTTTGCTCTTTCAGCAATATATATATTGCCATTAGCATTATTATATGCTACGTCAACAGGATTTCCTAATAAAGTATTAGAGCCCGCGACTCGAATTTGCTCGTTTAATGAGATAAAACCATCGGATGATACTTCGTTGAAACAATTTATTATTGAAAATGCTCCATCCGTATCGCTTGAAGCGGCACCAACATCAGTAAGCACCATAATGTCACCGGCTGCAGAATAAGTAATACCATGTGTACGAACGATTCCTTCGACTTGGATTACCGCCGAAGGTGATAAATTACCTGCCGGATTATTAAATACATCGTAATAAACAAGTAGTCTATCACTATTATCTTCAATTGCATATAATTCGGTACCATTTAAATGAATACCCCATAAATTTTCTGCAACATCAAAAATACGATCTAACGTGATAGATGTAGGAGATACATTATAAACGATTAATTTATTTCCACCATTCGAACCATTATCGTCTTGTGCAACAATTAATTTATTGCCTACAACTGCGATTTCGCGGCCATTAGAAAAATCAGAGGTTGATGTAGCTGAAATTAAAGGCTTTGAATTCCGGGCAAATGCCATTGAAACATTTTGATACGCATTAACTACATTACTACTTCGGTCTAACTGGTAAACCGCATCAAAAGAAGCATCATAAAATATTCCGTCGGCATCTGACCCGGAACTTTCAAAGCTATAGGATGGAATAATATTCCCAGATAAATCATCAAATAAGTTTACAAAGCCTGAATTATTTGATGACGTAAACACAATATCATTATTAAGACTTGCGAAAGCAGAACGATTATAATAAACTGCTGAGATACCGGCTTTCAATGTATTATAAGTTGGTGCAACGTTTCCATTAGAGGTTGGCACATTAAAGCCTAACAACCTACCCGAACTGTTTGCTCTTTCAGCAATATAAATCTGTTGATTAATCGGATCGAATGCAATATCGACCGGATTACCGAGGAAGGTATTGTTTCCGTCGATGCGAAATTGTTCGGAGGCATCGATTAGGTCGTCAGAAGCAGCAGTTGTATAGTTGTTAATTACTGTGAAAGCACCATCAGTATCACTACCGGCATCACCTACATCTGTTAAAAACATTTGATCGGTTGGTGCATAATAAGTAATACCATGTGTACGCACTATACCACTAACGGTTACGACCTGATCCGGTGTCAGATTTCCAAAAGGTTGATTAAATATTGAATTATAAACTAATAGTCGATCTGAATTATCTTCAATTGCAAATAATTGATCCGTATTTAAATGAATGCCCCATAAATTTTCGGCAACATCATAAATTCCTTGTAAAGTGATACTACTTGGACTTATTTGATATACAATCAATTTATTTCCACCATTACTACCATTATCATCTTGCGCCACAATTAATTGATCACCAGAAACAGCAATTTCACGACCATTAGAGAAATCGGAACTTGAGCTTGCTGTTAACTGAGGTATAGAACCTGATGAAAGTGCAGCTAAAACATCACTATAGGCATTAACAACATTATCTGTTCTATTTAGATGATATAGTACATCATTTGCTTTGTCATAATAAATGCCATCTGCATCTGCAGCAATAGGCATGAAAGATGATTCATCAATTTGATTTCCATTATCAATTAATAATAAATTGATTTCTTGAGCATTGTTTGACGATGTAAATAAAGTACCATTTAAATCTGCTACTTCCGGAGTTTCCGGGTCTACCATAAATAAAGCAAGCTCCGGATTATAAAAATAATTGTCTAAAGTAGATTCTGTAAATTCGTCATGTGGACTTAGTCTATTCCAATAATCTTTTTGCCCAATTGGTATAACCGCCTCATTGGTTAAAGGCATTCCTAATCTTGAAACTTGAACCCAATCACCTGTATAAGTTAAATCATCGGATGTAGTCATAGTTGTAATAGCCGGTCTGCTTGCAGAAGCCCATACACCAATTACATAATCACCATCTAAAATATTAGCCGGTGATGAAGCAGCTCCTGATTTGAGTAAAGTACTGATGGGCACTTGCAAGGCAATACTATGTACATTGTATTTAGCAAGACCATCACGAGGTGCTGAATTTTGTCTTGGTGCATCTCCCAAATCAAATATCCCTCCAAGGTCAACAAAAAATGGATCATCAACAGGACCGGCAAAAACAGTTTCACCAGTGGTTGTTTGTGTTATTGCGTTATTGAAAATATCTTCATAAGGCATACCTAAGCCAATAGCACTAGCTATAGATCTTGGTCCGATATTCGGTGGAGGCACCACGCCATCTGTTAGAATAGTTTGAAAACTATTTCCACCGTCAAGACTTCTTTCTATGGTGTAACTGGTTTTTAAGTTTTGAGCACCTAATCGAATATTAAAAAAAGTTGTTTCATCTTCATTTACCTTTTGAAAAGTAAATCGATAAATAATTTCATCACCAGGAGTACCCGCATCATTATCTACATGAATTTCATATCGAATGTTTTCGCCGAAACTATAATAATTCGGGCCACCTTGTGGTAACTGCATCGGAATATAATTTGCAATTATGGTAATTGTATTCGGATTATCAGGACTTCTAAAGGCGTATAAATCTGTATTATCTGCTAAAGGATCACCGGCTATAAGCGGCGCTTCTCTATGACTTGATGCATCGAGTTGAGTATTACTAATGCAGAAAAGTATGACACTAAGGAAACATACTTTTAAAATAAAAAATGGTATTGTTCTGATTTTTTTCATAAGTAATATGATTTAATTGTATTGTGCTAATTGATTGTTTAAGCTGTTGATGTAAGGGTCTTTTGATTGAGTGACATTTGCCTTAGCTAAATAATTTTTAGCTTCTGGAATTTGATTTTTGAGTAATGCTATTTCTGCATATAGTGCATTGACTTCAATATTATTCGGTCGATCTTTAAATTCGATATCGACATATTCCTTGGCTTTATTGTAATCTTCAAAAAGATCGATGTATATTCTTGCGAATTCCATATTCATATTGTGCTGATTGGCAACATCATCGGCAATCATTTCCATTATTTCTTTTTTCTTATCCTCTAAAGCCGCAGTTTCACCTTTCGTTTTATGAAGCATTGCTAGATCAGTATAAAAGCCTAGCTCCGGAATTACATCGATTGATTTTAAATACCATTGTTTTGCTTCATTATGCATACCTTTTTTTTCATAACACTTGGCAATGGCTGCAACTGCAAATGGATAATCAGGTCGTATTTGAAGTATTTCTTCAAATATTAATTTTGCCTGATCAACAGATTTATATTTAAAGTAAAGATCACCAACGGTGTTCATAGCCCATGCAGTTTCTTCGGCTCCGGGAGTTCCGGCTTTAACAGCATAAGTCATCGCTTCAATAGCTCCATCAACATCCCCATGTAATTCTCGTAAATAACTAATTCTTGAATAGCTTCTGATATCAGGTTTAATTGAGATCATTTTATCAGCCATTTCAATAGCGCGATCGTATTGTCCTAATTCAACGTAAGCATCTGTTAATACACCATAAACTTGTGCATTATGCTGATTAAGTTTCAAGGCATCATTGCCTGTTTTTAAAGCATCATGAAATTTATGTAAAGACAACTGTACACCAGCTTTATAGAGCAGTGCAAGAAATTTTGAATCTGAATTTAGGTCTTGTACGGATAAAGCTCTATCAGCTGCCTTTAGTGCGGCCGGATAGTAATGCCCGTGTTCACCTGTAATTCTGGCTTCATTGATATAGATAGAAACCAATTGAATAAGTGCTTTGCTATCGTTTGGTTTTTGATTTAGCTTTTTACGAATAGCAGCATAATGGTTTTGTACTTGATCCCATTCGCCATCTAATTGAACCTTTTCAGGTCGATCAAGTAACTTGGGTAATTCGGCACTCTCTTCAGCTTGTGGCTCAGTTATGCTCCATATGGTAATGATCATGCATAAACTTGCAATTGCCAAAACTGGAGCAATGATTTTTAGTTTGGTCATAATTTTCTATTTAGTTCGTTAATAAGTACGACTAGAAGATGATGACCGGATTTTTTAAGGACGAATTTTTAGAAAAAAAATTGGCCTAAGGATATTTCTACTTTTAACCGAGTAAGTGGTCTACGGGAAATACAAAAATTTTGGACCGATTAAATAAGCTTATCTAAATTGTGCCGAGTGCATAGAGTTGATCTAAATTTGGTTGATCTGCGCCAGCTTCTGTTTCGAGAGTAATACCGAAGGCAATAGCGTTTCGATCTACACTTGAAAGTAAGAGTGAATTATTATTGAGCTCAGAGAAATTTAGCATACCTGAACTTACTGGAGTTAGCGGATCCATTGAAGTAATACTCCACAACTGATATGCCATACCTTTAGGTGGCTCCGGGAGGATGGATCTATCGATTAATAATTTACCAGAACTTTTGTTGTAGAAAACCGCAAGTGTTTTACTTTCAATTTTTTCTGTACCCTTCAATGTAACTCGAGTCGTTTCATTTTGCTTTAACAGCTCAATATTGCTATCAGCAATTGTTGATGATGTTTTCAAGGATTCTATTTGATCTGTGAAAATGCTCTCTTGATTTCTTAGATCAGAAATTATTCTTTTCGAATTTTGATTTTCAAGGTATTGATATGCATTAAAAATTAGACTTGGTATTAGTAAGAGTAAGGCAGCAATACTAATATTTCTGTATAACTTATAGATTGTTTGTTTTGTTTGGGATTGTTTTTTATTTGAAAACAATGAATTATCCAAAGATGGTAAATTAAATTTATCTATCCCGGCAGCTTTTTCTGAGAAACTTATTAATGCAAGTTCAATTTTTTCAACTTCTTCTTTTAACTCTGGGTATTCGTTAATACGTTTTGTCACTTCTTCCATTTGATCTTCGGGAAGTGCGCCTGTTACATACAGTTCCAAAATTCCTGATTCTATGTATTCACGAATATTCAACTGAGATACTTTTTTAAAATTTCAAGTGCCTTTCTGATTCTTGATTTAACTGTTCCTAATGGAATATCAAGTTTATCGGCAGTTTCCGCTTGTGAATATCCTTCAAAATATAATAATTTAACCACTTGCAAATATTTTGTATTTAACTCTTCAACAAAAGAGACAATATCAAAATACTCACTGTCAAAAGAATTATCCTTTAAATTGTCAACTATAGATACGATATTTTCATGCGTCTGGGTTTTTTGTTCGTTTTTAAATGCTCTGGTTTTTCGGGAATCAATAGATTTATTTCGGGCTATTCTTACAATCCATGTATAAAATCTACTTTTATTAGCATCGTACGTGCCAATTTTCTGCCAAATAGTTAACATAACCTCTTGCAACAGCTCTTCAGAACTCTCCTTACTTCCGGTTATATTGTAAATCACACCAAACAAACTGAGCGCGTACTTTTGATATACTATCTCCATAACAGAAGAATCTCTTTCTCGTATTTTCTTGATTAGTATGTCTTCTGATATCTGACTCATCAGCACGCTAAAGTTATAAAACTTAATTAGGAAGTTTAAAACGGTTTCAAATTAAGTTGTTGATGGTATGAAATTCTATTTTGGAACAAGTCTATCAAGAAAACAGATTTAATCTCCTTCACAAATTAATTGAGTCTTAAAAACAAATGATTTTGTAAAATGTCGCAGCTTTAACAAAATTTAAGTTGCAACATTATATGTATATACATATATTTGCGTTGTATTAAATGTTATGACAGATATTCAGACGGAAATAAAGCAAAAAGAATTCAAGAGCTCTCGACAGAAAGCCCTTGTAAATCTGTTTTATACCCATGGTATCATTATGAAACTACATAATGAATGGCTTAAGCCTCATGATATATCTGTCCAACAGTTTAATATTTTACGCATTTTGAGAGGTCAGCATCCTTCACCTGCCAGTGTGAATTTGTTGATTGACAGAATGTTAGACAAAAGCTCTAATGCTTCGAGGTTGGTAGAGAAATTACGGCTTAAAGGCCTTGTAGAAAGGCAACCCAGCGCATGCGACAGAAGACAAGTGGATGTTTCTATAACAAAAAGCGGTTTAGCCTTGTTAAAGAAGTTGGATAAGAGCTATGAAAGCTTTGAACAAAACTTTAAAGCACTTAATCAGTTGGAAGCTGAGCAGTTAAGTGCCCTATTAGATAAACTAAGAACTTTAATAAATTAAAAATTTGACCATGAAATTGATCAGTAAAATCACTATGGCTGTAGTTATTCTATTCGCTGCAGTACAAGTAAATGCCCAAAACTTCAAAATTGATGAAGACAAAAGTACGGTAACCTGGAAAGGTTATAAAGTAGCCGGTTCTCATTACGGAACAATTGACATTAAAACAGGAAATGTAAAATTAGATGAAGGTGGATTAACCGGAAGTGGAAATGTAGTAATCGATATGACTACTATCAATACGCAGGATTTATCCGGAGAATACAAAGACAAATTAGACGGACATTTATCTGCGCCGGATTTCTTTGATGTAGAAAATCATCAGATCGCTACATTTGAAATCACAAAAATTCGTCAGACCAGAAAAGAAAGAGGTGATGATGCTTCTCATGTTTTTACAGGAAATCTTACAATAAAAGATATCACTAAAGAAGTTGAATTTCCGGCTAACGTAACGATCAAAGACGGAACGTTAACAGCTACTGCTGCTTTCTCAATCGATAGAACAAAATGGGATATAAAATATGGATCGGGTAGTTTATTCGATGGTTTAGGTGATAAAATGATTTATGATGATTTCGAATTAGAATTAAACATTACAGCAACAGAAGGAAGAAAAATGATGAATATCAAGTCGAACACTAATCCTTCAAAGCCGGCGAACAGTTCTTTACCAAGTAACCGATAGAATTATAAAATATATAGCAGGGTTTGGGACGAGAGATTGTCCCGCAAGAAAGGGCTGTTCTTCGAACAGCCCTTTTTATTTTATTCTATCAATTCAATAATTGTCTTTTCTATTCCTTTTCCCGCATCATTATTAATATCGATTATCGTTTCTCTGCTTGCTTCAATTCGAATGGGTACTCCCGGAAAATATAAGAACTCATAGGTGTTATAATCATTTATACTAAATTTTGCTGTTTTCATAGCCTTCTTCATATCCTTGTCTTTTATCCCCATTTTCTTTAGTAATGATAAAATAACATCACGCGTATCATCGGGATTAAGCTGCATTTCCTGTACCATTAAGCAATATGAGTTTTCAAAATCTACCTTTTCAAAGTATATTTTTGCATCTCCTTTTATTGGGTCTCCTCCAAACATATTGGGAAGTAATTCTTCATAAACAATTGGCTCATCTATAGAATATTCCAATCCAAATGGAAAGTGAAAATAATTTATCTCTTTAAACACTAATCTCTCTATCCCCTCTTTCGATTCATAGACACTGATTAAGGGCTGCATCACTTTTGTTAGCTCCTTTTTATCAATACTCGGATCTTCTGACATAACATCTATTAATTCTTCACAGAGCGCTTTTGTATTCTTTGAAATTTCCTGCCAGTTTTCAATTCCTTTAAATACACCAAGTTCATCTGTTTCATAAATAACTTCGGTCATTTCATATTTAGCAAAACGCTTTCTGAATTTTTCCGGAATATTATATTCGCTTAAATCATTTTCAACTTTCCATCTTATTTTGTAGCTGGTTTCTGTTGAATCTATCACTTCAAAGTTAGCTATGTGAGTAGTAGAATCATTTTTAGTAAGTTCTCCTTCTTTCCACTGTTGCTTAATTTTAGTTATTTGAAAATCATAAGAATTTCCGACAGACCAATAGGAAACAAATGGAAC
>JAHDHT010000442.1 GCA_020631175.1 Chitinophagales bacterium | reverse complement strand
CCATATACTTTTTGATTGCGAATTAATAAAATAAACTTATCTGTATGATCTTGCCCTTCATCGGTAAGAATAAAATCAGAATGTTTAAAATGATATTTTTTTATGGCTTTGCTAACTTTCTTGTTGTATTGCGCAACACTTTCTTTTTTAACACATGCCCCGTTACATAAATTTTCCGGATAAAATTCACAAGCCTCCCCACCCTCTTTCACTTCATTTCTGAAATTGGTAAAGTTGCCACATAGTCGATTTTCTTTTGTTACTTTTCCAATAAAAGAAACAGCTGTAAAACGATTCGAAAAAATATAGGTTTTGTCTGAAGCATTTCGGTGATTTACCAGTTTAATGCATTGATAGCCATCTTTATTCGAAAACACTTCGAAACAAACCATCGCATTTGGGTGATATTGCTTTTTATTATATCTCGGTTTATTTTGAATTGTTTCTTCCACTTCTAATAAACGACTTAATAAGGCAGACCCGGTAGACGTAAAACGGATAGAATGAGTATCCAGAAGCATTTTACCCCGATTCGACTCAGGATTAAATGCCTGAACCAAATCATAGGTTTTTTCTCGCATATCTAATGCTCTCAATAAATAAATAAGTTTATTCTCCTTATTATAAAATTGAACGATGCCTGTCTCTTCAGACAAATTTTCAAGATCCGATTTTGGAATATTTAACTGCTCATTATCAACAGAAGGTACGCCGGTCCATTGTTTCAATTGTTCGGCGGATACTTTTTCCATTAATTTCTTGAACAACTCAACAGTAGCTTCAGCGTCGCCCATAGCACGATGTCTGCTGTTATTTGATATTTCAAACATTTCAGCCATTTTGCCAAGGCTGTAAGCTGTTAGTTCAGGATATAATCTTTTAGATAATTTTACTGTACAAATACGATTACGGTAGTACTCACGTCCAATAAATTTGAATTCATTTTTTATGAATCCATAATCGCTATGTGCATTGTGCGCAATTAAAGTACATCCCTTGGTAAAATCATCCACCGCATCTGCAATTGAGTCGAAAGTTGGCGAATTAGCAACATCACTATTACTTATACCGGTTAGGCCACTAACGAAGGGTGGGATATTCTTTTCAGGATTAACCAGCGTTTCATATTTATCGATAATTTTTTCGCCGTCAAATTTTACAATGGCGATTTCGATAATACGCTCCTGTTTCGGACTTCCACCCGTAGTTTCTACGTCTACAACTGCATACATTAAGACAAATATAATTTTTTGTCAGAGGAACAGATGCAGCATTTATTAATACTTATGAAAATTATCGCTCAATACGATAAGTACGAAGATTATCTTTGAGCTCTTTGCGGGCAAAGAAGATACGACTTTTTACGGTACCTAAGGGTAAATCAAGCTCGTCTGCTATTTCCTGATATTTAAAACCACGATAATGCATCATAAATGGAACACGAAATTCATCTGCAAGATTACTGATAGCTCGTGTTATATCTTCCATCACAAAACTAGATTCAGATTCGTTTTTGATTACACTTTGAGCAGAATTGATGTAGTAATCATTATCTGTTGTATCTAATATGGTTTTCCGTTTTACCTTCTTTCGATAACCATTAATGAAAATATTTTTCATAATGGTAAACAACCAGGCTTTAAGATTAGTCCCGGCCGTGTATTTCTCACGGTTAGTCAGAGCACGATACATTGTCTCTTGTATTAAATCATTGGCATCATCAAGATCTTTAGTAAGATTAAGCGCATAAGGACGTAAGTTAACTGTGATCTTGATGATTTGGTCATTAAATTCGAACGCAGTCATATTCCTGTTGTTTGCTTTGTTTAAAGATAATTCAAATAAA
>JAHDHT010000441.1 GCA_020631175.1 Chitinophagales bacterium | reverse complement strand
GTTTAACACAACAGTTAGATCAATTATTAAAGTTGCCTTATGAGATTCTGGAACATCAATCAGGAACAAGACCAACCATAAAAGATCGAAGACCTGTTTTAGGAGCCCAAACTGAACATGAAAATTTGTTCCTGTTTAACGGCTTAGGTACAAAAGGTGTTTCGTTAAGTCCTTTTTTTAGCAAGCATTTAGCGGAGCATATTTTTGATGGGAAGGATTTGATCGAGGAGGTTGATATTAGTCGATTTGATTGAATAATTTTTGACCACCCCAATTTTGTTAGCCACTCGCTTCGCTCGTATAAGAAGGTCCTTCCTTGAAAAAGAAGGGGAAATGAAACTTTCAACAATCACTTCGCTTGCCAGTAAAATATTTTTAAGCATACTCGCTTAGTTCCAGCCAACGGTCAGACTTAAGGTCGATTTGTTCAATAATTTCGCCAAGTTCTTTAGACAGTTCCATTAACTGTTCATGATCATCAGAGGGTTGAGATAAAATTTCTTCAATTTCCTTTTTGCGACTTTCTAAAGTTTCCAGATCTTTTTCCAACTGTTCAAACTCACGTTTTTCATTATATGAAAGCTTTGTTTTTACCTTTTCTTTTTTTGGCTTATCGCTTTCTTTTTTCTCCGATTTTTGTTGCGCTTGTTTTTCTTTTTGAAGGCTTATTCGGTATTGAGAATAGTTACCCGGAAAGTCTCTTATTTTTCCATCCCCTTCAAAAACGAATAAATGATCGATCAATTTATCCATAAAATAACGGTCATGACTAACCATTAATAATACTCCGCCAAATTCGGTCAAAAAATCTTCCAGTGTATTTAAAGTTTGTAAGTCAAGATCGTTAGTCGGCTCATCCAGAATTAAAAAATTCGGGTTTTTCATTAAGACACTTAACAAATAAAGTCTTCTTTTTTCGCCACCACTTAAAGTGCCGACATACTGATATTGTTTTTTTCGGTCAAACTGAAACCATTCCAGCATTTGAGCAGCTGTGCGGTCTTTGCCGTTTGCAAGGCGAATTACTTCAGCGATTTCCTGAATAATATCGATCACTTTTTTATCCGGATTTAAATCACCCGTATCCTGCCTAAAATATCCTGTAACGATCGTGCTGCCTGTTACAATTTTTCCTGTATCCGGTTTTATTATTCCACTAAGCATTTCAAGCAAAGTAGATTTGCCACATCCATTTGGTCCGGCTATTCCGATACGATCGAAGCGTTTGAAAATGTAGCTGAAATTTTTGAGGAGGACTTTATCTTCATAGCTCTTCGTAATATCCTGAATCTCCATCACTTTTTTACCCAGGCGATTCATATTCATTTGAATCTGCACTTCATCTTCCCCAACTTTTTGATGCGCTTTATCTTTTATATCATAGAAGTTGGTAATTCTTGATTTTGCTTTAGTTCCTCTTGCAGAAGGAGAACGGCGCATCCAATCCAGTTCCTTTTTATATAAACTTTTAGCTTTTCCTAAAGCAACGCCATCATTAAGTAAGCGTTCTTCTTTCTTTTCAAGGAAATAAGAATAATTGCCTTTGTATTTGTGTAACTGTCCGCCTTCAAGTTCGAGTATTTCATCTGTTACATTATCCAGAAAATAACGATCGTGTGTAACCAGCAATAAAGAATCAACATGCGTTTTAATATACTTTTCCAGCCATTCAATCATTTGAATATCCAAATGGTTGGTCGGCTCATCCAGAATAAGTAATCTTGGTTCCAGAATTAATTCACGTGCTAATGCCACCCGCTTAATTTGTCCGCCCGAAAGTTGATGCATTAATTGCTTATGATTATGAATTTCGAGTTTACCTAAAATCTGCTTTACCCTGCTTTCGAGGTTCC
>JAHDHT010000119.1:10133-11728 GCA_020631175.1 Chitinophagales bacterium | reverse complement strand
ACTTAAAAGCCGCGACAGGGATTGAAGTGAAAATACTTTTTTGGCAAAGGCTATGCTTTAAAGGAGAACGGTGGCGACCAGCGGAAGCCGACGAGCGACTTTTAAAGCAAGCCTGCGCCGGAAAAGATTGCAACGGAAAGCCCGCCCGGTCGCCCTAAAAGCTCATTAATTTATTTTAATTTAAGGCCAATGAAAAATCAACATCCGCTTTCAGTATATATCGATCATACCTTATTAAAACCGGCAAGCTCGAAAAGGCAGATTGAGCAATTGTGTAATGAAGCGCTTGAATATCATTTTAAAGCTGTTTGTGTACCGCCGTCTTATGTCTCTTTTTGTGCGGCTGTTTTGAATCGTTCGGAGGTTGAAATTGCAACGGTAATCGGCTTTCCATATGGCTATCATTCAACCGCATCAAAATTGACCGAAATCTATCAGGCAGCTGAAGAAGGTGCACATGAAGCGGATATTGTTATTCAGATTGCTGCTCTTTTAAATGGTGAATTGCAGGTAGTAGAAAGCGAGTTGGACACGCTGATTAATGCCTGCAAAAAGCATAAACTGACTTCTAAGATCATTATAGAAACGGGTCTTTTAAGTAAGGAACAAATAAGCGCTGTTTGTGGAATTTGTGCAAAGTATCAGGCTGATTTTGTGAAGACATCTACGGGAGTAAATGCGGGAGGGGCAGTTTTAGAAACGGTTCAATTTATGCGGGAAATCTTGCCGGATAACATTAAAATCAAGGCATCAGGTGGCATTAAAACGGCTGAGCAGGCGAATACTTTTATTAATGCCGGTGCCAAACGAATCGGTACTTCTTCCGGACTTCAAATTATCGGAGTCTCTTAATCTTCATTAAGGATTGATCCACAAACTATTTGGTATATTTGCGGCGTTTAATGCTGTAAGATGAAAAAAATCCTTGCCATAGTTTCTATCCTAATCTGTTTCAACAGTTATGCGCAAAACGTTGAAGAGTATGGAAGTGTAAATATTATCGCAGACTACAATATTGATGCTTTAGTTCGAAAGCATATTTCAATGAATGAGCGAAAGCAAACGAAAAAGGGATTTCGTGTTCAGCTGATTCAAAATAGTTCGCGATCGACCGTATTAGATCGGAAAGCGGAGTTTCTAAGTGCCTTTCCGCAGTATAGAACTTACTTAATCTATGCGCAACCTTATTTTAAACTAAGAGTCGGCGATTATGATAACCGCCTTGAAGCTTATCGCTCTTATCTGGAAATTCTAAGAAAATTTCGCAATGCGACAATCGTTCCCGACATCATAAATGTTGAATTATAAATGAATATTATTGATTCGATTCAGTCAATGGCTGAAGCTCATCATGATACAATAATTGAATATCGAAGGCATATTCATGCGAATCCTGAGTTGTCTTTTCACGAAGAAAAAACAGCCGCTTTTGTTCAGTCGAAATTAGCCGAAATGGGCATTCCGTTTCAGGCCGATGTTGCCGGACATGGAGTGGTTGGAATGATAAAGGGCAAAAATCCGGATAAGAAAACGATCGCTTTGAGGGCGGATATGGATGCTTTACCGATTCAGGAAATTAATGAAATAGACTATAA
>JAHDHT010000119.1:0-10033 GCA_020631175.1 Chitinophagales bacterium | reverse complement strand
GGCATGGGCTTAATGGCATGGCTGGCATATAATGCATTGAATTAAATTAAAGAGTGATGAAAAAAGTATTTATTGGTATAGCGCTTATAAGCACTTTTGGAATGTTTTCTTCCTGTACATCAGGAGGAAACGGTGCAGATAAGGGAAGTTCGGTTAAAACAACAAAAAGAACGACAGCACTTTCGGGTCAGGAGGCTATTAAAAAGGCTGAAGACTTTGTTAGAAGACAAGGTTATACGGATTTGAAAGTCGATCATAAAAAAACACCTGTTACATTTGAGCGTGGCGAACGTGCAACCGATACCTCATACGTTACAGACTTAAGACATAATACGATTTTAAAAAATGCTTTCGGAGCAAAGCAACATGGCGGATCGTGGACTGTCGGATTTGAATATTATCATCAGGAAAATAACACCGGTCGCGCAGTGACTATGGATACATTAGGCGTCAATATCATAATGCAACCTGAAAATGTGCGTTTAGACTGGTTTTATGAAGTGGACCCAATTGAATAAATACATGAAAAATCTAATATGGATTCTTGCTTGCTTTATGTTGTTGACTCAATGTTCTCGACCAAGAGCATTTAAGACGACGTTTAATACCGGCGATACGGTGAGACTTGCATTTTATAATGTAGAGAATCTCTTTGATCTGGAAAATAACCCGGATAAGGAAGATGATTTTTTTACTCCGGAAGGAGAGAGCAAATGGGATGCCGAGCGCTACGATAAAAAGTTGAATAACTTAAACAAAGTATTCAGCACATTAGGTTGGGGCTCTGCACCACCAATGATCGGTTTATGTGAAGTTGAAAATAAAACGGTTATAAAAGACCTTTTAAAAAAACCGGCATTCAGCAATGGTAATTATCAGATTTTGCATAAAGAATCTCCGGATAGGAGAGGCATTGATGTAGCGTTTGTATATGATGCCAATAAAGTTAATTTAGTCGAATGGGATGCTTTAAGAATTGACTTCCCTTTTGATCCGGAATATACTTCACGTGATATTGTTTATGCCCGCCTTAGTGTTAACCCAACTGAAGACCTGCATGTCTTTGTGAATCACTGGCCATCAAGATATGGCGGACAAAAAGAAAGTGAACCAAGAAGATTACAAGCAGCTAAAGTAGTAAAGGCTAAGGTAGATGAGATTTACAAAAAAAATCAGGATGCTAAAATTGTAATTCTTGGTGATTTTAATGATGAACCTACCAATAAAAGTATTACTGATGTTTTAGAAGTGGCTCTTTATGAAAATCAGGTTGTTGAGAATGGGCTGTTCAATGCGATCTATCATTTTAAAAAGCGAAGAGGCTGGGGAACTTATAACTATCGGGGCAATTGGAATTTATTAGATCAGATAATTATAAGTGAAGATTTATTAAATGCTACACGTGGTTTAAAAACCTCAGAACGCAACACACATATTTTAAGTCAGAGTTGGCTGATGTATTACAATAAACAAGGTAAGCCAAAGCCGAACAGAACTTATGGTGGGCCGAATTATTATGGTGGTTTTAGCGATCACCTTCCGGTATTTATCGATTTAATTTATCAATAATGAGATCTTTTACACTTTCAATTAAAGGTATGCATTGTAATGGCTGCCGAAATCATGTCGAACAGTATTTAAAAGATATTGATGGGGTAGAAAATTTCAGAGTTTCTTTAGAAGAAGAGCGGGCCGAAATCGCTTATAGTGAAAACAAAACCGCACCGGAAAAAATAGTTGATGAATTGAGAGATACGAATTTCGAGTTTGAAATTCTCTAGAGCCGAATTAATTTGACTCTACGATGCGGGATATTCTACAAAATTTCTCGGTGTTTCATATAACCTGATCTGCAAATCATAAGCATCACCTAATTTCGCTTTCAAACGATTATAAATCACAATTGAAATATTTTCTGCAGTCGGAATAATCGTTTTAAACTCTTCCACCTCAACATTCAGATTTTTATGGTCGAGATAATCTTCAATCTCTTCTTTGATATATTTTTTTAACTCCACCAGGTTAATAACAAAGCCCGTTTCAGGATCAACTTCACCGGTAACTTTCACTTCCAGTTCATAGTTGTGCCCATGATAATAAGGGTTGTTACACAAACCAAAAACCTCATTATTTTTTTCATCCGTCCATGATGGATTAAATAAACGATGGGCTGCATTAAAATGGGCTTTACGATAAACGGCTACTTTCATAATTGAATGATGAGATTTCTATAACTTTGTAACCAAAATTAAGCCGAATAGGTTTATATAAATATGTCAGATAAAAATCCATCCATCCATCCAATCATCTTTAAAAGCCTTCAAGGTCAAGATATTCTTCTTGAAGATTTTAAAGGACGAAAGTTGCTGATCGTAAACACAGCTTCCGAATGCGGCTATACGCCTCAATATGCTCAGCTGCAGGAGTTACATGAGCATTTCAAAGATCAGATTGCCATTATTGGCTGCCCATCTAATGAATTT
Source organism: Chitinophagales bacterium (assembly GCA_020631175.1). GTDB lineage: Bacteria > Bacteroidota > Bacteroidia > Chitinophagales > JAHDHT01 > JAHDHT01. The sequence continues at coordinate 7,550 of JAHDHT010000119.1, read as the reverse complement.
GGTAATCAGGAACCGGGAGATGCTGAGGCAATCGGTAATTTTTGCCAAAAAAATTATGGTGTACGTTTTCTGATGAGCGAAAAGCTGTGTACTACCGGAGAAAATCAACATCCTTTATATACTTTCTTGTGCTCGGCATCAGAAAATGGAAAAGCAGATTATACGGTAGAATGGAATTTTCATAAATTTTTGCTGGATGAAGATGGCGTATTGATCAATTCTTTTCCTTCAGCGGTGAGTCCGCTCGATGAAGCCATTTTAAATCACCTCAATCATTAAGCTTTGCAGTATAAGGATATAAACGGACAAGAAAGTGTGAAGCAAAAGCTGATTCAATCGGTCAATGAAGATCGTATTAGTCATGCACAGTTATTTTTAGGTCCGGAAGGAAATGGCGCTTTGCAATTAGCGCTTGCTTTTGCCCAGCATCTCAATTGTGAAAATCCGACTGAAAATGATAGTTGTGGTGTTTGCAATCAGTGCAATAAGATCAGTAAACTCATCCATCCAGACCTGCATTTTTGCCTTCCGGTGATTGGTAAAAAGCCGAATACACCTCCTGTAACCGATGATTATATTCAGGAATGGCGGCAAATTTATAATGAACAGCAGTGGTTTAGTCAGAATCACTGGTTATCCTTCATAGGCGGAGAAAAAAAGAATGGAAACATTACGGCGCGTGAATGTAATGAGGTCATCCGGAAGCTGAATTTTAAAAATTTTGAAGGAAAATATAAGGTAATGATCGTCTGGGGGGCAGAATTGCTATCTAAGGAAGGAAATAAACTGCTTAAAATTATTGAAGAACCTCCTGCAAATACCTTGTTTATACTGATTGCCAATGATCTGGAACGGATTTTAATGACGATTCAGTCGCGAACACAGACCTTGAAAATACCGCGTTTTACCGATGAAAATATTGTGGCTTTTCTGACCGATAAGGAAGGATGTGATGAGGGCAGAGCGCGGCAGCTGGCGGGTTTGGCTGAAGGTAATCTGGTTGAAGCCATTCAAATGACCCGTGAAGAAGAAAATAACTTCTCAGAGTTGATGTTACAATGGTTTGAAGCCTGTTTTAAGAAAGAAGTAGGACCTGCGAACAAGGTGATTAGTAGTTTGCATGAAAGTGGAAGATCTATTCAAAAACAGTTTATTTATTATATCTTGCAATATCTAAGGGAAATAATGGTTTACGGTTATAGTGAACGCTCCTTAAACAGAGTTAGCGAACGCGAACTCAAACTGGCTGCTTATATGCAGAAGCGATGCGGATGGGAAGATTTTGAGCAGCTTATTGCCCTGTATGAAAAAGGGTATTACTATATCACCCGTAATGCCCATGCAAAGATTCAATTCTTTAATTTCTTCATCCAGAGCAGCAACATTTTTAAACAAATAAAAAAGAAACAGGTCAGCTGACCTTGTTCGACGATATACAATTATGGGATGCGTAGGATGCGCTACGAAGATGATAGATGGCAAGCCCGCCGGTTGCAATAGCAATGGCGGTTGCAGCACAGGTGGTTGCAACAGGCTGAACACTTTCGATTGGTTATCAGATGTACCAATCGCCTTCAATAATCAGAATAATTTATACGAGATTTCTTTCAATCAGGGGAGCAGAAAAGATTTTTTCCGCACGCCAAATCACAACGACATTTACGAAAAAGGTGAGACGGTTGTAGTCGAGACCAGAACAGGAATTGATGTAGGTACAGTAAGTCTCAGAGGCGAGCTGGTGCATATTCAAATGAAGAAGAAGCGGGTGAAAACACCTTCGAATGAGTTGGGTAAAATTGTTCGTATTGCTGAGGAGAAAGACGTGGAAATGTGGAAGCGTTCGAAAAGTAAAGAAAGAGAAACCATGATCAAATCGCGGGTGATAGCCAGAGATTTGAAACTAGATATGAAAATCGGTCAGGTTGAATATCAGGCCGATGGAAAAAAGGCTACCTTTTTCTATATCGCCGATGGGCGTGTCGATTTCCGTGAGTTGATTAAAATATATGCACGCGAATTCAAAGTAAAAATTGAAATGCGTCAGATTGGTGCCCGACAGGAAGCCGGTAAAATTGGCGGATTAGGTTCTTGCGGAAGAGAGTTGTGTTGTTCTACCTGGTTAACGAATTTTCAATCTGTTTCGACCGCAGCAGCCCGGTATCAGAATTTGTCTATTAATCAATCTAAGTTGAGCGGGCAATGCGGCCGATTGAAATGTTGTTTGAACTATGAACTCGACAGCTATCTCGATGCTTTACAACACTTCCCTAAAAAAGCAGATTTTCTTAAAGTGGAAGCCGGTAAAGCGCGCTTAATTAAAACAGATATTTTTAAGGGATTAATGTTTTATGCAGTTCCTGATCAAAATAAAATAACGCCTTTAAGTATTGAGCGAGTAAACGAAATTCTGGAAATGAACCGTAAAGGTAAAACGCCGGAAACACTCAAATCAGTCGAACAATACGAAGCAGAAATTGAAGAAATAGAACCTTCATTTGAAGATGGTTCGGGTTTCCTAACTTTAGAGACCTTAGAAAAAACTTCAAAACGAAATAAGCGTAAAGCTTACCGTCAAAAGAAGAAAAAGAAAAGTAGCGGTTCTTCTTCGAACAATACTTCATCGAATCGATCGTCTTCAAATAAATCGTCTTCGGGTAAGTCGAATCAAAGCGGCAGTTCAAAAAGTAAAAGCAGATCATCTGGTTCTGGATCAGGATCGAGTTCGGGTTCTGGAAAATCTTCATCTTCCAACAAATCGAATTCATCCAATAAGTCATCCTCTTCAGGATCGAAAAAGAATAATCCTTCATCGGGTAATAAACCGTCGAATAAAAGTTCAAATAATAATCCATCCGGTCAAAAGCAGGATGGAAATAATGAGAGCTCAAATAAATCTGGCGGTAAAAAAAGATATTGGCGAAAAAAGAAAAAGTAATTGTGCTGAAAGGTTTTCAAAAAATAATCTTGTCTCTTTTTATTTTAAGCATGCTTGCCTGCAATCAGAATGCAGTTTATGAATTTTATAATCCCATCCCCGATGCGATGTGGTATTATGAAAAGCCTTTAAGTTTTGATTTTGAAATTGAAGATACAGAAGCGAATTACGATATCATCTTAATGGTTCGACATACAACCGAATATCCGAATATGAATTTTTGGGTGGATATTGAAACGGTTTTCCCGGATGGAAATTCAAAAAAACAAAAAGTTGATTTGCCCCTGGCAGATCAGGAAGGAAAATGGTTTGGACATGGTTTAGGTAAAATCAAAACCAATGAAATTGTAATTCAGCAAGGGGCGAAAATGCCTTCAACAGGAAAGTATGTATTTAAAATCCATCAGGATATGCGATACGAACCTGTTACAGAAATAAGTGATTTAGGCTTAAGAATTGAGAAAAGCGAATAAATAATTCTTCTATTTTTACATTATGGAACTGGTGAACACCACAATACAATTTGATCATAGTAAATACAGTAATGATCAATTAATCAAAATGTACAATGCAATTCTTCGACCACGAATGATCGAAGAAAAAATGTTAAAACTTTTACGGCAGGGTAAAATATCAAAGTGGTTTGCTGGCATAGGTCAGGAAGCTATTGCTGTTGGATGCACGCTCGCTTTAGATAAAGACGAATTCATCCTTCCGATGCACAGAAATTTGGGAGTTTTTACAACGAGAGAAATTCCTTTAGAACGTTTATTTGCACAATGGCAGGGAAAAATGTCGGGCTTCACAAAAGGTCGGGATCGCTCTTTTCATTTTGGTACTACAGATTATAATGTGGTAGGAATGATTTCTCATTTGGGTCCGCAATTATCGATAGCAGACGGTATAGCTCTGGGTAATAAACTTTCAGAGAATAATAAATTAACCTTAGTCTTTACCGGTGAAGGCGGAACGAGTGAAGGTGACTTTCATGAAGCATTAAATGTTGCAGCGGTTTGGAAACTGCCGGTTGTGTTTGTTATCGAAAATAATGGCTATGGTTTGTCGACTCCTACAAGCGAACAGTATGCTTGTGCAGATTTAGCCGATAGAGGTGTGGGTTATGGTATGCTCGCGAAAAAGATTGATGGAAATAATATTTTAGAAGTCTATGAAACGATTCAATGGGCAAGAAAAACTATTGAAGAACATCCGCAACCTATTTTAATTGAAGCGGTAACTTTTCGTCGTCGCGGACATGAGGAAGCTTCGGGTACAAAGTATGTGCCGCAAGATTTAATGGCTTATTGGGAGGAAAGAGATCCAGTTGAGCAATTTGAAATGCATTTATTAAATGAGGGCATTTTAAATGAACAATTAATTGAAGAGAGTAAGGCAAAAGTTAAAAATGAAATTCAGGAAGCTTTAGATATTGCCGATCGTGAAGCAGCAGTTACGGATGTAAGTTCAGAACTGAACGATATTTATAAGGAACATAATGGTCAGGCTGTTGAACCTTCATCATCTGCTAAAACAGAAATGCGTTTTGTAGATGCTATTTCGGATGGATTAAATGAAGCAATGCGTTTGCATGATAATTTAATTTTGATGGGACAGGATATTGCCGATTATGGTGGTGTTTTTAAAATTACAGATGGCTTTACTGAAAAATACGGTAAGGGTAGGGTGCGTAATACACCTCTTTGCGAATCTGCTATTATTGGTTCGGGAATCGGTTTAACTTTAAGTGGTTATAAAGCGATGGTAGAAATGCAGTTTGCAGATTTTGTAACCTGTGGTTTCAATCAGATTGTAAATAACTTAGCTAAGTTACATTATCGTTGGGGGCAAAATGCAGATGTTGTTGTGCGTATGCCTACGGGTGGAGGTGTTGGTGCCGGACCTTTTCATTCTCAATCGAATGAAGCCTGGTTTTTTCATGTACCGGGTTTAAAGATTGTTTATCCAAGTACCGCTGAAGATGCCAAAGGATTGTTACTTGCTGCTATTGATGATCCGAATCCGGTGATGTATTTTGAGCATAAAGCATTATACAGAAGTTTAAGCGGTAATGTGCCGGAAGGATATTACACCACACCTATTGGAAAAGCGCGTAAAGTTCGGGAAGGATCGGATGTAAGTATTATTACATATGGTATGGGTGTAGTGTGGGCCGAAAATTTACTGGAAAAACATAATGATATTGATGCTGATTTGATCGATTTGAGATCATTAGCTCCTTTAGATACTGAAACGGTTTTTGAAAGTGTTCGAAAAACTGGCAAAGTGTTGGTCTTACATGAAGATAATTTGACCGGTGGAATAGGAGCTGAATTGGCAGCTTTAATTAGTGAACACTGTTTCGAGTCTTTAGATGCTCCTGTGGCACGGGAAGCTTCATTAGATACTCCTTTCCCTTTTGCTGCCGCTTTAGAAAAGAACTTTTTACCGGTCGAGCGATTTGAAGGTAAATTGCTCGATTTGATGGAGTATTAATCGTTTTCACATAGCTATTTACTGTTTAAAAAGCCACTTGCTCTTCAAGAGTAGTTGATTTTTAGCTGGCGTATTGTTCAGTCTTGAAGGTAATCTCTTTAACATGATTCAAATTTTAACACTAGTTAGATGCAACATTGTTGCATTTTTAGTAGTTTTGGAAAAATTTAAAGTAATCATGAAAAAAATCATTTTACCCTTAGTGCTTGGATTCGCATTATTTCTGTCTTCCTGCACAAAAGACGACCAAAAGATGGTCAACAATTTAGAAGGAACATGGAGAATTACACAAGCTGAAGAAGGTCATGGATCTCACAGCCACTCTATGGATCTTGAAGAAGCGCATGAATTATTATTCGAAACGATTACTTTCTCAGATTGTAAATTAAAAGATGCTGATTGTACTGGTTCTATGGAGTTCCATGGTGGTGCTACTCAGGCTTTTGATTATACTATTGATGATGATGCTACAATTGTAACATTAACTTCTAATGGTATCAGCAGCATAATGGAAGTAATTAGTTCTGATAAAGACATGCATGAGTTTTCGACTGAAGCGATTGAAGATGGCGAAGTTATCGAAGTAACTTTCTTATTGGAAAAGTAAGCAACTCAATTTTATTTTTGTTTTTACAAAGCTGATGAATTTTTTCATCAGCTTTTTTTATTGGGATGCATTAGCTCCTTCTCTTTTTTGCGAATCTATACATTAATTTTCGAAACTCTCTTTTTTCAAGGGAGGCTTAATTTTGTCGAAGCTCGTGAATCGTGAATCGCAACAAAATGGGAAGGTCGTAAGTTTCGATTTAAAAGCAAGTCTTTAAGCCCGGTAAACAATAATCACCTAAAAGCTGTTTTCCTTATAGATGCGTATTTTACTTACAGGAGCAAACGGCTATATCGGCAAACGATTGCTGCCAATTTTGGTAGATAATGGCCATCATGTGATTTGTTGCGTAAGAGATGAAAAACGATTCAATCCGGCAGAGTCTGTCAAACCCTTCATAGATATAATTAATGTAGATTTTCTGGATGCTGATAGTTTGAGTAATATCCCAAAAGATATTGATGCGGCATATTATCTTATTCACTCAATGTCTAATTCGAAAGACTATGAAAGTCTTGAAAAAGTAGCTGCAATAAATTTCACAAATTATATTAATGAAACCAATGCAAAACAAGTAATATATCTGAGTGGAATTATTAATGAAGATAAATTATCCAAACATTTAAATTCCAGAAAAAGTGTAGAAGTAATTTTAGGTACAGGTAGTTTTAGCTTAACCACTTTGCGTGCGGGAATTATAATGGGCTCAGGCAGCGCTTCATTCGAAATTATCAGAGACTTAGTCGAGAAACTTCCGGCGATGATTGCGCCGAAATGGCTTAATACAAAATGCCAACCGATTGGTATTAGAGATGTACTTAAATTCTTGCTCAAAGTTTTAGGAAACGAAAAAGTATATAATCAACATTTTGACATCGGAGGACCGGATATTTTGACCTATAAAGAAATGCTGTTGAAGTTTGCGAAAGTAAGAGATTTAAACCGCTATATTCAAACGGTCCCAATTATGTCGCCAAGACTATCTTATTACTGGCTGTTTTTTGTAACCTCTACATCCTATAGGTTGGCCGTTTCACTGGTGGATAGTATGAAAGTAGAGGTTGTTTGCAGCGATAACCGAATAAATGATTTATTGGAAATTTACCCGGAAAATTATATTACGACAATTGAAAGAGCATTTTTGAAAATAGAAAGTAATGCCATTGTTTCAAGCTGGAAGGATTCACAGGTTAGTGGGGTGAAAAAAATAAATATTAACGATTTTATTGATGTTCCAAACTTTGGTTGTTTTAAAGATGTGAGGAAGAGGCAGTTTGAAAAAAGAGAAAAAGTCATCCAAAAAATATGGAGTATCGGCGGACAAACCGGCTGGTATGCCGCTGATTTTTTATGGAAGTTAAGAGGCTATATTGATAAATTATTTGGAGGTGTTGGATTGCGACGCGGAAGAACAAATACAAATTCTTTAGAAGCTGGAGATGCACTTGATTTTTGGAGAGTTTTATATGCAAATCAACAGGAAGGAAAATTACTTTTATTTGCTGAAATGAAATT
>JAHDHT010000440.1 GCA_020631175.1 Chitinophagales bacterium | reverse complement strand
TTCGATTAAGAGGAAAGGCTTTTCAGTCTTTACGTATTCCGATGTTTTATTTCGGGGAAAAGATTGGTATTCTACCCGCATTCAGTTCATTTAGTGGATTGGGAACGGTAAAGCCTAAGAAAAAAGACTTTTTATTTGGGATTTGTGATGGGGAAGTGATAAAGCTTAGATAGGGATATAGATTTTTAGATCGCCTTCGGCTTTCAGATCGCTGTTGCTTGCGAGAATTCCACCCTCAGTTCGCTTCGCTGGAACTGGTAGCGGGACATTTTATCTTTTTAGATCGCCTTCGGCTGCGAGAATCAAGAATCGAGATCGCCTTCGGCTGCGAGAATCGAGAAATCTTTAAACTTAAACCTAAGTTTAAACCTAAACTTAACCCACCCTCAGTTCGCTGCGCTAGAACTGGTCCCGCGAGCGGGACATTTTGAACTTGATACTTGAACTTGATACTTGTGCTTTAAAATCCTCTCAATTCCAGTTCGGATTCTCCGGATAATTCGATATCTGCTTGTACTCTCCACCCAGTTCTTCCAGAATCTGATTCCATAACTGCTTTTCATCATCACAAAAAACATCAGCCGCTCTTCCATCCACCACAAACCAGCTTTGCTGATTCAATTCTTCAATGATTTGTTCCGGTCCCCATCCACTATAACCCAGAAAAAACCGAATATTAGCCGATTGAACAGTTTCATTGTCGATCAACACTTTCAAGGTTTGAAAATCTCCTCCCCAAAAAAGATTATCACCTATTTGAACAGATTCAGGAATTGTATCTCCAAGATTATGGATATAATGTAGCGTATTCGGTTCAACCGGACCTCCATAATACAAAGGTGCATTCAGGTTCGTAATATCCGGCATTGCTTCCGTTAAGGTAAGCTCCGTCTTTCTGTTTAAGACAAATCCAACCGAACCTTCATCATTATGCTCACAAAGCAGAATCACGGTTCTCTTGAAATTCGGATCATTCATAAAGGGCTCCGAAATCAATAATTTGCCTCTTTTTGGCGCTTCATTTCTGTCAAATATGTTATTGTTTTCCTTATCCATAGATGTCAATCATCAAATTTATTGTTTTGATGGAATTCTTTTAATTTTAAACGACTTTTTAATGCTTCAATTACGAACAACATGAAAATTTTTAACACACTATTCTTCTTATTCGTTTCATTAAGCCTGTTTAGCCAAACGGTTTTCTTTAACGAAATTCATTACGATAATGTTGGTACAGATGCCGACGAAGGCTTCGAAATTGCCGGACCTGTTGGTACTATGCTCGATAATTATCAGGTAATCTTATACAATGGAGGCTCAGATCCGGCAAATGCTACCGAATATGGCTCAGTGAATTTGCAGGGAATTTTAGCAGATGAAGTGGACGGATTTGGTTTCGAATGGTTCGATTATAGCGGAATTCAAAATGGTGATGCGGATGGAATGGCTTTGTATAATACCTCAAGCGGACAAGTAGAATTGTACATTTCTTATGAAGGCGTTCAAACTGCATCTGATGGCCCTGCAGCGGGAATGACTTCTCAGGATATTGGAATAGCGCAGTCAAGTGCTGATGTTGGTACAAGCCTGCAACTAATTGGTGTTGGTTCAACTTATGCAGATTTTATCTGGTCAGGACCAAATCCGGATAGCAGAAGTGAAATTAACGAAAATCAGGTTTTTGGTTTTGGAGTAAGTCCTATTATTGATTTAAGTCCTTCAGAAATTTATGCCTTCGAAAATGACGGAAATATTCAGTTTACTGTTCAGGTAACTAATATGGGCGTAAATCCTGTTTCTATCGGGGTGAATATTTTAGCTTCTTCCACGGCCACGGAAGGAATGGATTATGACTTAATCA
>JAHDHT010000118.1:10332-11749 GCA_020631175.1 Chitinophagales bacterium | reverse complement strand
GGTTCATTATTAAACACCAATATGGTTCGGGAAGCTTATGGTAAATCATGGTCATCAGCTGATAAGGGTGGAAATATAATTTATGAACTAGCAACAGGGAAAATTACTGCTAATGAAGTCTTCAATTATTTTGATAACGATTTAGGAGATCCACGTGGTGCTTTTGGAAAAGCACACCCGGATGCTTATGATCAATCTAAAATTGAACGACTTATAACGAAAACTGACGAAGTTTTAAAGTCATACTAAAAAAAAAAGCGCTATCAAATCATAGCGCTTTTTTTATGTATGAACTATTCCCCTTTTATTTTAAATCAAATCGATCTGCATTCATAATTTTATTCCATGCTGCAATAAAATCATTTACAAATTTTTCTTTTGCATCATCACAGGCATAAACTTCAGCAACAGCTCGTAAAATTGAATTCGAACCGAACACTAAATCTGCTCTTGTAGCTGTGTATTTAACATCACCTGAATTTACATCCGTCCCGTTAAATATTTCCTGATCTTCATCGGCTGCTGACCATCGAATATTCATGCTCAATAGATTAGTAAAGAAATCATTACTTAACTGACCTATATTTTCAGTAAATACACCATGTTTTGAATTATCTGCATTTGCACCTAAAACTCTAAGACCTCCAATCAAAACGGTCATTTCCGGAGCAGTTAAGCCTAATAATTGAGCTCTGTCAACCAATAAACTTTCAGTTGAAACCGCGTACTTTGTTTTCAGATAATTTCTAAATCCATCAGCAGCAGGTTCTAATACTGAGAATGATTCCACATCAGTCTGTTCCTGAGTTGCATCAACTCTACCCGGAGTAAATGGAACACGTGTTGCATATCCTGCATCACCTGCTGCCTTTTCAACGGCAGCACATCCACCCAGAACAATTAAATCAGCAATAGAAACATTCTTTCCAAAATCACTTTGAATTTTTTCGTATGTCTCTAAAACTTTAGATAACTGAGTCGGATTATTTACCGCCCAAAATTTCTGAGGTGCTAATCTGATACGCGAACCGTTTGCTCCGCCTCTCATATCAGAACCTCTATAAGTAGAAGCTGAAGACCATGCTGTAAAGACTAATTCTGAAACGCTTAAACCCGATTTCAAAATCTGCTCTTTTAATGCAGTAATATCAGCATCTGAAATCAAATCACCTTCTCTTGCAGGTAATGGATCTTGCCAGATTAAATCTTCCTGCGGTACTTCTGGTCCGAGATAACGAACTTTTGGTCCCATGTCTCTATGGGTTAACTTAAACCATGCTCTGGCAAATGCATCTTCAAAGGCTTCGTGATTTTCATAAAAATATCTAGAAATCTTTTCATATGCAGGATCGAATTTCAAAGACAAATCAGTCGTCAACATCATTGGTGGTAACTTCTTGTCTGCATCATGTGCATG
>JAHDHT010000118.1:2836-10232 GCA_020631175.1 Chitinophagales bacterium | reverse complement strand
ACATAAATTAATCCCATTTGAACTGCAGCTAAAGGGTTTTCTAAATCACGTTCACCTGAGTAACGTTTATCTCCTGCTTCCCATTCCGTTTCAGATCCCCAATAAACATCCTCCTCCGGTTCCCATACATCAGCTCTTCCACCGGCAAAACCAAAAGTTGTGAATCCCATTGACTCTAAAGCAACGTTTCCGGTTAAGATCATTAAATCAGCCCAGGAAATTCTGTTCCCATACTTTTGCTTAATCGGCCATAATAGTCTTCTTGCTTTATCTAAGTTGCCATTATCCGGCCAGCTGTTTAAAGGAGCAAAACGTTGTTGGCCTGTACCTCCGCCACCTCGACCGTCTCCGGTTCTGTATGTTCCGGCTGCATGCCATGCCATTCGAATAAAGAATGGACCATAATGACCGAAATCAGCCGGCCACCAATCCTGAGAATCTGTCATTAAATCTGTCAGATCCTTTTTCAATCCTTCATAATCCAATGATTTGAATGCTTCCGCATAATCAAAATCCGGATCCATCGGATTCGTTTTTTCAGAATTCTGTTTTAAAATATTTAGCTTCAATTGATTCGGCCACCAATCTCTGTTGGTCGTTCCTCCTCCTGCTGTTTTGTGATTTCGGGCATTGCCATGTAGAAATGGGCATTTGCCTTGACTTTCATTTGAATTTTCCATAATCGTATGCGTTAATTTATTCTTTTGGATAAAAATAACTTTTAAGCTACATTTATAAAAACTATAATTTCAATACAAGTATTGACACCATCAATAAGCATATATCAGGTAAATTATGTTTTAGCTTTACATAAAACAGGTAGTTTTAGTGAGGCTGCAGAGCAATGCCATATCTCTCAGAGTACTTTAAGTACAATGATTAAAAAATTGGAAAATCAAATGGACATTATTCTGTTTGATCGAAAAACAAAACCTATTCAGTTAACAAAAGAAGGGCTTGAACTTATTAGTCAATTCAAAATTCTGTACAATGAATATGAAAATTTGATTGAACAAATTCAATCAACAAAAAAAACTTATCATGGGAGTTTGAAAATAGGAATCATTCCTACTATTGCTCCTTTTTTACTGCCCTTATTTCTTGATCGTCTGTTAACTAAATACAAAAATGTAGATTTCAATATTTTTGAAATTACCACAAATGAAATCACCAACAGAATTAAAACAAGAGAATTAGACATTGGCATTTTATCTATACCGATAGTAGAAGAAAATATCAAACAAATAACTTTGTTCGAGGAAGAGTTTTTGATTTACGACACACGCTCTTATTCTACAAAGAAAAAAACATACAAAATTAATGATATTGACCTTTCACGGCTATGGCTTTTAGAGGAAGGTCATTGTATGTCAAATCAAATTGGGAAAATTTGTCATCTAAGAAAGCAAAGTAAAATAAATGATAATCTTATTTTCAATAGTGGTTCGATTTTGTCATTATTAGAACTGGTTAATTTAAACAAGGGCATTACGCTGCTTCCTAAATTAGCCACTCTTCAAAGTAATATCGTTAATCCAAATTACATTTATCAAATTATAAGCCCAACTCCGGTGCGTAAAATTGGAATGGTTACGCACAATAATTTCACTAAGCATAAGCTTTTTAAAGTACTTGAAGAAGAAATATTAAAAGCAGTAAATCCGGTTTTGCGAAAAATAAAAAAGTCTAAAGTGGTAAAACCGTTTTAATTAGTATCCGGTAATGTAAACAAAACAGAAGTCCCTTTGCCAAATTCAGATTCAATCCAGATTTTCCCTCCATGTGATTCTACAATTTTTTTACAAGTAGATAAACCAATACCTGAACCGTTATATTGAGATGATGGATGTAGTTTAACAAATGGAAGAAAAACTTGTTTTAATTGTTCTTTCTGAATACCTATTCCATTATCCTCTATTTCAAAAATCCAATCCTGATTTTGTTTATAGGCAGATATGTCAATTTTCAATTTCCGTTCTTCACTTCTAAATTTAATAGCATTAATCAACAAGTTTTGAAAAAGCTGCTTAATTTTTACCGGTACAACATCAATACTTGGCAATTCCTGATAAGTAATTATTGCTTCCGACTCATAAATACTTTTTGAAATAGATTGCTCCACTTCAACCAGTAGTTCATTTAAATCAGTCATTTCAAACGGGTTGTAACTGTCACCTGAATTTTTTGCAAATTTCAGTACATCACTTACTAAATTATCCATATCAGCTGTACCCTTAGAAATAAAAGAAAACAACTTACGCGACTCTTCATTTAAAGCATTACTCTCTTCTAATTCATTTTGCAACAAATTGGTAAAACTAATGATCGTTTTTAAGGGTTGCTTCAAATCATGAGATGTAGCATATGCATATTGCTCTAATTCCTTGTTGCGTTCAATAAGCTGTTGCTTTGTAATTTCTAATCGATTCGTTTTATTTTTTATTTCTTTTTGCTGAGATTGTAGTCTTGTATTTTGTTGTATCGTCTTCTCAAGATATGATTCCAACTGAATTTTAAATAATGCATTTATAAATACGATAAACACTACAAAAAGAATTCCACTGATTAAATAATGAGAAGGATCAATGATTAAAATTTGATCGAAGTATGCATTTATATCACCCTTTGTAATGAAATAAAGAATAATAAAAACGATCGATGTTATAAAAGTCCAAAACAATCCTGTTTTGACATCGCTCAAAAATAAGGTCAGCAAAGGAAACATACTCATCCAGAAAACATTTTCTGAATATATTCCTCCCGAAGTCAGGCATCCATAAATTAAGCCTGTAATACCAATAAAGGCAAAGCAATTCGCTACAAAATTAAATGAACCGGTTCTCTTAAATACGATAAGGTCTATTATTAAGAAAACAAGAATAAACCCGTTGAAATATACCGTTTCAAAAACTCCTGTAAAAAGACTGGCAGTGATTGCAATAAAAGCAAAAACGATACATAGAAGTAATAGATAAACCAGTACCCTACCCTTCCAAAATTTAATCAAATCCGTCTTATACGTCTCCGGAACAAATGATTGAATCCAGTGCCTTAATGCTACGACCATATCTAAACAGAATACGTAAAATATGTTGATTTTGTTTTGCTCAAACTAAGCAACTGACATTTCAAATATGAAGAATTCTTAAAATAAACATTCATTAGTATCAAAGCCTTATCTTTAAGATCTATTGGCTAATAAAAGCAGCATATCAAACCCCTATTCTCTTTATCAACTATGTAATGGAATTGAACGGCTTATAAATCAGCGATTAGGCGATCAGCTTTTTTGGATTGTTACAGATCTTTCAAAGGTGAATCATCACAATCGCGGGCATACATATGTAGAGTTGGTTGAGCTTGAAAATGAACAGATTAAAGCCAAAGTACGGGCAACATTATGGCGAAGCGTACGAGCTGAATTAGAGCAAACATTAGGTTCAGATTTTTATCATGTTTTTAAGGATGGAAACAAGGTTTTACTTCAGGTAAAAGTAAATTTCCATGCAGTACATGGATTGAGTTTTGACATCAGAGGTCTGGATTTAAACTATTTACTTGGAGATATTGAAAAACGAAAAGCTGCAACAATTAAACAACTTACTGAAGAAGGATTGATTCAAAAAAACAAGTCAAGCATCCTTCCAAAACACCTTCAACGATTTGTGGTTATAGGCGCAAAAGATTCAAACGGTTATCAGGATTTTTATGTAAGTATAAAACAAAACAAATGGAAATTCGCCTTTGATTTTAATGTCTGGAATACATTAGTTCAGGGAGAAGGTGCAGTAGACCAAATTAGCTATCGACTGGATGCACTTCAAGCGTTTAAAAATGATTTGGATGCTATCATTATTTTAAGAGGTGGAGGTTCCAAACTCGATTTAGAACCCTTTAATCACATAGATTTATGTAAAAGCATATGCAATTCAGCAATTCCGATACTCACAGGCGTCGGGCACGAAGATGATGTAAGTGTTGCAGATGTTTGCGCATATGCTCAATTTAAAACCCCTACAGCTGTTGCAGAATTTATTTTGAACCGCAGCTTTGAACTGGAAAAAGAAGCCATACATTACGGTGAGACTATCGGGCGTGAGGCCAGAAGTTTATATTTAAAAACGGAAAGTGATTTAAATCTGAATACGGAACGTATTCAATCTTTAGCAAAGGAGATTACGGGTTATGCCAGGCATCTGATTAGTATGGGTGTTAAAAATATTCAAACCTACCATGAGAAGCTAAAAAATCAATATGCTAATCAACTGGCTTTGCATGTTTCCAATTTAAAAAATCTAAGTCTTCAAAAATTGCAGGTAAAAGAACCGGCTAAACTTGACTTAACAGCAGTTCAGATAAAAGACTTTGCGCGATTATCTATTCAAAAAGAAAAGCATAAAATGGAAATTCGACATAAGTCGGTTCAGTTACTAGATCCTGATTTATTATTAGAAAAAGGATTTGCAATCGTATCAGATAATCATGGCATCATTAAAAAAACGTCTCGCCTAAAAGCCGGTGACACCGTAAAAATAAAAATTTACGAATACGAGTTAATTTGTGAAGTATTAAAAGTAGATGAAAAATGGATATTAAATCTTACGAAGAAGCTACAAAAGAATTAGAGCAACTGGTTGAACAACTGGAAAATGAATCGATCAGTATCGATGAACTCGCACCAAAGCTCGAGCGCGCTGCGGCATTGATAAAATACTGCAGAGAAAAATTAAAAACAACCGAAAGCAAAGTAGAAGCAATTCTTAAAGAGATTTCCTGATTTGTATTTGGAGCGAAAGTTTAGCGCTCCGCATCCGGCAGCAGTCTCGCTTTCCGTTGCAATGTGCTCCCTGCGGTCCGCGCATTTCCTCTGCAATCGAGGCTATTTTGCCCATTGCATTTCATTGAGCATAGACTTCTAAACTGAAATCATTTGTTACAAAAGAAAAAACCCTTTGACATCGAAATATCAAAGGGTTTTTAAGGCAGCCCGTAGGGGAATCGAACCCCTGTTTCCAGGATGAAAACCTGGCGTCCTAACCCCTAGACGAACGGGCCTTAAATGGTTAGGTTATTCTTCAATTTTGTAAGAACACCACTCATTTTCATGAGCGGGACACAAAGATAAATTTATTTCAAAAATCTGCAATGCTATTTCAAAAAAAATTTCGCTTAATCTTATTCCTCAATCAATAACTTTTCAATATGGATTTGGTCTTCATCTTCGATCTTCAGGAAGTAAATCCCGGGAGCAATAGTGCTAATGTCTATATAACTTTGTGAAACAGTTCTTTGAAGCAGTATTTTTCCATTGAGATCAATTATTTCAAGCTGAACAGCGCTTTTAAATCCTTCCAACCAAACAAAATTAACCGCAGGATTAGGATAGATATAAAGCTCATCGCTCTGAAGGTCATTTACTGAAACGATCGGTTCTGTAACTTCATAAGCAGCTGATATAGTACAGTTTGAGGCATCAGTTATAATTACATTATAAGTTCCGGGCGCTAAATTCTCCACAAAAGAGCTGTTCGATGAAATCTCTTGCCAACCAACAAAATACGGCTCAACTCCACCTGATATACTTAAATTGATGCTACTACCATTGTCGGCAGCATTAATGATATCCCCCATTACCATAAGTTCTTCGGGTGAATTAACTTCAAATTCAAAGAAAAACTCCTGACTTTGCTGATCTGTTACGGTTACATTGTACAATCCATTAGATAGGTCATTAATGGATTGCCCAGTTTCCCCTGTAGACCAATCAAACTGATAGGCTTCTCCATCATTTATAACAGCTAAAATCTCACCTTGCATATCACCAAAACAGATATTATTTATTACCTCAAAACCATTAGCATATACTTCAAAAGGAGCTTCTTTTATACATCCACTATCATCTGTAACAGTCAGCAAATTCTGACCTTCATTGAAACCGGTCGTTGCTGACTGATCGCTTCCATTCGTCCAGAAATAATTATAAGGTGGCGTTCCGCCCGTTAAATTTGTTACCGAAGCGCTTGCCGTTTCTGCAAAACCGAAAGAACTTTCAATTTCAAGAACAATTGCTTCCGGTTCTTCAATCGTAAATGAACCATCAAAAATGACATTTCCATCCGAATCAGCGATGATATAATCATAATTTGCAGCTTCAAGATTTTGAAGTGAAGTTCCTGATAAACCATTATCAGCGAACCATATAATACTTGCAATGTCTACATTTCCTACCGGAATAAATTCAACAGAACCATCTGTTAAACCATTGCAGGAAATATTTGATGTAGTTACAATTACATCTACTTCCTCTGCCTGCTCAATAAGGATTTCTATCGTTTCAGAACATTCATTGGCATCTGTCAGCGTTAACATATAGATACCTGGCGCTAAATTATCTAAATCATTCGTGCTTGAACCTGTGTTCCATTGATACATATAAGGTTCCGTACCTCCGGATACTTCCGTTGATATAGAACCATTGTCTTCATTCTGGAAAGAGGGAGTTGCTGTATATTCAATAATTAATGCTGCACCTGGTTGATTCACATTATATGTTTCACTAAGAGATTCACCATTTGCATCTAATATAGTTGCGGTATACATACCTGCTTCAAGATTCGTTATAAGGGTACCGGTAGCACCATTCGACCAATTTACTTCAACGGGAGCCGCACCGTTCGCTATTATTTCAATTGAACCGTCATTACCATCAAAGCAGTTGACATCCTGAATTTCTACTAAAGCGATTCCCGGTATCGAAGAATCATAAATAATTTCTATTTCAATACTTGTTGAACATTGTGTCGCATTTTCAGTGATTAATGCTGTGTAAGTCCCCGGATTCAAACAGCATAAATTAAAATCGGATGCCCCGTTACTCCATTCTATTGTATAATCTGAATTAGCTCCTCCAACAATAATTTCAACCGAACCGGGATCGGTACCTGCATTTGTGATAAAAGTTTGCACTATAATTTCATTACCTTCTTCAATTATAAATGTTTCACTTATAAAAAAGCCTTCATCATCGGTTACGGTAACGGTGTAGGTACCAGCTGATAGGTTATCCCGGTCTCCATCATTAGATCCATCTGTCCATTCGTACATGTAAGGAGGTAGTCCACCATTTATATTAAGCACAATACTTCCTTCCTGATCACCAAAACAAAGATTATCGGATGTCTGACCTGTTAAAGTCAAAGGTGGATTATCTCCGGGAATGATAAATGTTTCTGTTACTGAACAGCCCAAAGCATCCGTAAGTGTTAATACATAGGTACCCGGCCCGAGGCTACCAACATCCTGAGAAGTAGGACCATGCGACCAGCTATATGAAAAAACGCCAACACCCCCTGAAGGAGTAATATCAATACTTCCATTATTCATACCGTTAGAAGTG
>JAHDHT010000118.1:0-2736 GCA_020631175.1 Chitinophagales bacterium | reverse complement strand
ATATCTGCAGCAATACTTAAATCTGGTACGCCAATAAATCCTGATTTTCCGGCATTAATAATAGCCTTTGTATTCATTTCCTGAATAAATGCTACCACATATGTATTTTGAGAAAGCCAGGCTGTATCGACTGAATATGAAAAGTTAAAGTCTATACTTTGACCCGGCATTGGAGGACTCACAGGCATACCGTTATCCTGAGTTAAGAATGTTCGGAATGTATTGTAATGATCTTCTTCAAAATAGGTTGGAAAGTCGTTGTAATATTCCTGTACTGCAACGAATAATCTATAATCGCCTGCAGCTAAAGGCTCGAAGCTTTCTATGCTTAAGTCTACTTGTCGCATCGTTGCTCCTGTCTGCTCAATTTGAATTGCCAATGGAGCTGTTTGATTCAATTCTGCTTCAAATTCATTGGATGGAATTAAAGCATTTTCAGGATTCGACCCAAAAGTTAACACTCCATTTAATGCAACTGAAGGAGAAACTGTAATTCCATAATAATCATAACGCTCATCCACATCAAACGTATTTGCCTGATAGAAGGGATCAAAATCCAGTGGTATTCTGTGATGGTAAGTGATGTGCACCAAATCATCATTATATTGATCTAATTGACTGCAATAAAACTGCGGATTTCTTGAACCACAAGTTGGACAAGTTGTGCTTGTAAAATGTTCAACTAATACCATTTTTTTATTGGCCTGTGCTTCGCCGGAAAAAGTGATTATTAAAGAGAAAATAAATAAAAGTAATGATCTCATCAGATTGATATTTACACTATAAACGTACATTATAATTTTTGTAACAAATAATTTGCCGAAGTGATTAATAGATTTGGTCGTTTGTGGTCAATTATTTTGGCCGATTCGAACAGACAAGATGGATTTAAGACGACTAAATTTCGTATCTTAAATGTATGTACTTTAAAACTTACTGCTTACTTTTTTGCCAGCTTATTTTTGTCTTAAACATCTGCGCACAGATTTATCTCGATAACAATCACGAAAGTGCTAATGGAATTTTAATCAGTTCTAATTCAATTACAAACTCAGTACATATTGAAGCTGAATTTAAAGCGGGTGATATTTTTCAAGCTGATTTTTATACACAAATAAAAGGTCTTAATCCTTCTATGAATCTACAGCTTACGGTAACTGCAGATTTTGTGGGCAGTTATTTATGGTATTCATATGATAATTTAAACTGGTTACATTTAGCCGGCTCGCCCGGGAGTTTTTCTGTTCCTTTAATTTCAGATAGTGTATTTGTTTCACATGCTTTGCCCCATTTATATTCGAATACATTGGCTTTCGCTGACAGTATCAGTCTTTTAAATCTGGATTATGTTGAAGTGAAAAATTTGACTATTAGTGAAGAAGGCAGACCGGTTAAACTTTTTGTAATTACTGATCCTTCCTGTCAGTTTGAAGCCAACAAAAGAATGATATGGATATTGGGTGGTCAACATGCTGCTGAAGATCCGGGAAGATATAATGCAGAAGGAATGCTACGATTTATTTTGTCTTCAGATCCTAAAGCTGTTCGTCTCAGACAAGAAAGCATCATTTATTTTGTACCGGTGATGGATGTTGATCAGGTAGTAAATGGAGGTACAGGAAAAGATCAATTGCCGGTTGATTTTAACAGAGATTGGATTTCTTTAAAACATTTTTCACATTGGAATGCCGTTCAGGCTGCAAAAGATTCTATTGAAAATTTAATTAATAAATATCCACTTGCGATGTTTATTGATTCCCATTCAATTAATCCGACCGAATATGAAAATTTTAATTTTACTGTTGATTTTCCTTATCAGCAAACACATGATCAATTTGTACGAGATTGCGTTTATCTTGATTGTGGTCAGCAATTAACTAATTTTCATTTGTCTTTAGCTGATTTTTATCCTGCTGTTTCACAAGATTACGTTTTAGACAATTATTACAACGATGAATTATTAAGCATTACACCAGAATTAAATATGCAATTAATGCCGGATGGAAACAGTTGGTCGAAGTTTCAATATTTAAAAATGGGAAATGCATACGGTATATCCATTAGTGATTACATTCATGGTCTTGAAAATCCTGAAGATATTGTAATTGATAATAATGATCCGGTAACCAGTCAGACCGGCACATGGGGAGTTTCTACTACCGACCCGGTAATGTATGATACTGATTTATTATTTGCGGCTGCAGGCTCAGGCTCTTCATTTACATTTCCGTATACTATTCCTGCTTCTGGAAATTATGAAATTGCTATTTATTTTAGCACCTTTCCAATACATGCCAGCAATGCTCCTGTATTAATATCCACCAATTCATTAACCGCAATGCATAGCGTTGATATGCGTTATAAAGGAGGGAAATTTAATCCGATTGCTAGCTACAATTTCACATCAGGAGAAACAGTTTTTGTAACGATAAATAGTTTTGGCGCGGATGGATATGTAATTGCTGATGCTATTCGTATTCGTAATATGGATCAAAACTACTTAACTGCTACAATTAGCGGTTTGCCGGCTATAACAACTTCTAATCTACCTATAAGCATGTCAGGCACACCGTCTGGTGGAAACTTTAGCGGAACAGGGGTTTTATTCAATGCTTTTAATCCATCTATTGCAGGACCCGGCCAGCATGATGTTGTATATACGATTGATAATGGAGACGGTTGTTTAGTAACTACCAGTGAAAGTATAATTGTTGGAAGTTTGAGTTACAACTTTGT
>JAHDHT010000439.1 GCA_020631175.1 Chitinophagales bacterium | reverse complement strand
AAGGTCCCTCGGCTGCGCTCGGGAGCTTTTATTTGTATTCAGAAATATTCGCTTTCCTTAATTTATTTCGAGCGAAGCCGAGAAATCTTTCGGTTTTAGTTGAATAAGCAGATCAATTTAATTAAGATTAATTATTTCGATTACGTTTTTATCTTCTGAACCGAAGGGCCCTCGTCTGCGCTTGGGAGCTTTTAATCTCTATCTCAACAAAGTAACGTTACCCTTTTGAATTTCAGATAAGCCATCAGGGAAAGTGTATTCCAACACCCATGCAAAAACGCCGCTATTGCATTCCTGGCCTCTGAAATTTCCTTCCCATCGTTCTCCGGCATTTTCAGCCCGGTAAACCAGTTCGCCCCAGCGATTATAAATTTGGAAATTAAAATCCTGTACCGACTCTAGACCAAGCGGATAAAACTGATCGTTTAAGCCGTCATTATCAGGAGTGAAAACATTTGGCACGTAAGGAGCTATATATTCGACCGTTACCATTAACTCCGCCGATCGTTGACAGGAAGTTCCATTTTCTGTAACGGTTAAGGTATAGTTCGTATCCGTTATTGGCGATGCAAAAGGATCCGGGCAATCGTTACAACTTAGTCCGTTTGAAGGTTCCCATTGATAACTAACATTATCCGAAGATACAGCAGATAATAATTGAATGGTTTCTCCACTTAAAATTTCCATGTTCTCACTTAGAAAAACTTCAAGATCATTTACCAAAACATCTTGTTGAACCGGTTCTGCTTCACATGGAGTACCAACAACATTTAGGCTAACGGTATAATTACCGGTTTCAGGCCAGATAACTGTGTATGGGCCCTGACCTGATCCAGCTAAAATTTCTGCTTCACCAAAATCCCATAAATATTCAGCATTTAAAAAATTACCAAGCGTGTTTAATCCGATCGTTACTTCCTCCCCTGAACAAACCTGTTCAGGTACATCTAAAAACAATTGAGGAGTAAATACCATCATAAACTCATCCGTTCCCGATCCGGCACAATCACCAATTGTTGTATAAGTGATTATATAACTTGAACCCGGAACAACTGAATTAATATTTACCTGACCACTTACAGGATTAATTTGAGCACCATTATCAATACTGAATATTCCACCCGGCTCACTAACCGATTCAACAAAAAGATCAGCATCACCCGGACAAATAATTTCTTCAGCGTAATTTACTTCAACCACTCCTTCATTTCCGATCGTAATGGCAATACTTAATGCGGCTGAACAAAGACCCAAGGTTGAATAAGTAATCGTATATGAATTTCCTTCCACCGCAGTACTTAAATCAATTTCACCTGTTTGCGGATCAATGCTTAAGCCTCCATTTGCCTGAAAAGTCCCACCGGGAGTATTTACAAAAAGTGGTAATGGATTTTCACCGTCAATACAAGCCTGTTCAGCAAAATCAAAGCCGGGATCATCTGCTTCATCTATTGTTATTGTCTGACTTGCCTGAGCTTCACAATCAGCATTATCAACGGTGTAGAAGATCGTATACATTGCGCCTGAAACAGCATTTGTAAGATTGAGTTCACCTGTAACTGCGTTAACAGCAATTTCGGTCGTTCCGGTATCAACAGAAAATATCCCGCCAGTAGGGAAAACGTTCGTTGGTAAAACTTCAGGATCAGTCAGACAAACCACTTCATTCGGATAGTTAAAACTCGCATCATCTGAAGTGCCTACTGTTAAATTGGTTATTACTGTTGTTTCACATCCGTTTGAATCAGTAAAGGTAATCGTATATGTTCCGGCATCACTCACTTCACTCCCATCTTCTAATTCATATGTTTGTCCATCACAAATAGCGATATCATTAATCACATCATCAGTCGAACAGCAAAA
>JAHDHT010000117.1:9421-11770 GCA_020631175.1 Chitinophagales bacterium | reverse complement strand
GAAGGAAGTCTATGGTATAAAAAATCATTTAATTATAATAAGGCAGCATCAGATAATAGAGTCTTCCTATATTTTGAAGCATCAAATTATAAAACCGAAGTTTATTTAAATGGCCGGAAGTTAGGTACTCATATAGGTGGATTTACACCATTTAATTTTGAAGTAACTGATCTTATAAAAGAAGAAGATAATTTTTTAGTTATAAAGGTTGATAATAAGCGATTAAAAGAAGGGGTTCCAACATTAAACACAGACTGGTGGAATTATGGTGGAATTACCCGTGATGTGAAATTGGTTGAAACAGCTTCGACATATATTCAAGATTATTTTATTCAATTGGATCCAAAAAATAATCAGAGAATTACCGGTTATATACAATTGAATGGAACAGATAAAGGCAATCAAAAAATCGAAATTAATATTCCAGATCTCAAATACAGAAGTTCTGTAAAAAGTGATGAAAACGGTTTCGTTGAATTTGATATCCTTTCAAAAGAAATAAATTATTGGAGTACTGAAAACCCAAAGCTATATCAGATAAGCATTCAATCTAAACAAGATCAATTAACTGATGAAATTGGTTTTCGAAGCATAAGCACCAATGGTTCAAATATTCTGCTAAACGATCAGCCAATCTATTTAAGAGGAATTTCCATTCACGAAGAAAGTCCTATTAGAGATGGAAGGGCTTATTCAAAAGAAGATGCGCTCCAACTTTTAAATAGTGCCAAAGAATTAGGATGTAATTTTGTGAGACTTGCGCACTACCCACATAATGAACATATGGTTCGTTTAGCAGACAAAATGGGTTTATTAGTTTGGGAAGAAAATCCGGTCTATTGGACAATCTCCTGGGAGAACCCTGAAACTTATCAGAATGCAGAACAACAATTAAGTGAATTAATCAGCAGAGATAAAAACAGAGCAAGTGTAATTATCTGGTCTATGGCAAACGAAACTCCAAGTTCTGAAGCAAGAAATATATTTTTAAACAAGCTCGCTACATTTACAAGAGAAAAAGATAATACCCGATTAATTAGTGCTGCATTAGAACAAAAGAATTTTAATGGAGATCCATTTACGCGTACTATAGACGATCCGTTTGCAGATATCGTTGATATTTTGAGCTTCAATGAATATATAGGATGGTATGACGGACTACCGGATAAATGCGAAAAAATAACATGGAATATTACTCAGGATAAGCCGGTATTGGTTTCCGAATTTGGTGCAGGAGCAAAATTTGGTTTGCATGGTGATAAAAGTGAAAGATGGACAGAAGAATTCCAGGAAGATCTGTATCAAAAAACGTTGACCATGATTGATAAAATTGACAAAATTCAGGGGTTATCACCGTGGATTTTAATCGATTTCAAATCGCCAAGAAGGGTTTTACCTGTAATTCAGGACGGATGGAATCGAAAGGGAGTATTATCTGAAAAGGGTGAAAAGAAAAAAGCTTATTTTGTATTACAGAATTTTTATAAGCAAAAGGCTAAGAAAAAATAGGATTTAATTTTTAACACTTAAAAGTTGTTCCAGTTCTTTATCTTTCAACAGCCGCCACTCGCCCCGTTTTAAATCACCCAGTTTTAAATGCATAATGCGTACCCGTTTCAATGAAACTACTTTGTAGCCACAATATTCTACCATTCTTCTAATCTGTCTATTCAAACCTTGTGTTAAAACGATTCGAAACATTTTCGCTTTTAACTGAGTCACTTTTGCAGGAATGGTTCTTGTACCTAAAATTGGAATCGGGCCCGACATTTTTTTTATAAACGCCCCATTAATGGGCATATTAACCGAAACAATATATTCCTTTTCATGTCGATTCTCTTTTCGCAAAACTTTATTAACGATATCCCCATCGTTCGTTAATAAAATTAATCCGGTAGAATTTTTATCTAATCGTCCAATTGGAAAAATTCGTTCTTTGTAATTGATGTAATCTATGATATTTGTCCGATCTCTCTGATCTGTTGTACATGTAATGCCTGCAGGTTTATTAAACAACATATAAATGGCTTTCTTCTTCGAACCAGAGCTGATAACTCTTCCATCCAGTTGTACTTTATCACCTTCAAAAACACGATTACCTTTTCGGGCGATCTTACCGTTTATTTGTACCCTGCCATCTTCAATAAATTCATCTGCCTTTCTTCGGGAACAAATTCCTTTACTGCTGATATATTTATTTAAACTTATGGATGATTCATCTGACATCGACAGCATTCATTTTCGAAAGCAATTTAATTCAATTTATGGAGTCGTCACACATCGGATGGAAATATCCACCTCTTTTCCGATCATAAATCCTCCCTTTGAACCAAGTCCATAATCCGTCCG
>JAHDHT010000117.1:7158-9321 GCA_020631175.1 Chitinophagales bacterium | reverse complement strand
ATTTTTCCATCCATCCCTCCAAAACTTCCTTCCACAGAATTAAAAGCAAAATTACTGATGGTAAACTGTACCGATGAAGCATCAGAATCAATAGAGTTCGGCCCATAACCGAGTAAAATCAGTGTAGAAATGAAGCTAAAAATGAGTGTTTTCATTAGTATAAATGTTTAATATTTGAGAAGCTAAACGCCAATCTTTAAACTAATTAAGAGCTCAAAAAATTATAAAGCCCGAAATAAGAACCGAAACAGTGTGATTTTGGTTTATTCGTAAAGCTTATTCCTGAATTAAAGATGTCAGTAAGTGATGGTCTTACAGCTTTGAAACCATTGCTTTATACCTTAAATTCGTGGCGAGTAAACAGGAATTTATGAGTTGGATTAAAAACTTTTTTTCTTCCAGTATAGGCCGGAAAATCATCATGTCTCTTACTGGTTTATTTCTTACCCTCTTTTTGGTGGTACACCTCACGGGTAATATTCAGTTGCTTTTCGACGACGGAGGCGAAGCGTTCAATAAATATGCGGATTTCATGGGTAGCAATCCCTTAATCCAAACCATTGCCATCGGAAACTTCTTTTTTATTATCGTTCACTTTATCGACGGTATACTGCTTACATTGAGAAACCGTAAAGCAAGACCTGTTGCTTATGCCTCTACCAATAAGAGCAGCACCTGGTTTTCAAGAAATATGCTCATTTTCGGAGCGGTAATCTTTGTGTTCATCTTAGTACACCTTTCGAATTTTTGGTATGTGAGTAAGTTTGGTTCGATAGAAACAATCAAATATGGTTCAACTGAAGTTAAAAACATATATGCTTTGGCACATGCAAAGTTCTCTAACATTATCTATGTAGCACTCTATGTAGGTTCTATGTTGTTTGTAGCTTTTCACCTGTGGCATGGCTTTCAATCTGCTTTCCAGACAATTGGTTTAGCACACGAAAAATACACCCCAATTATAAAATCAGCTGGTTATGGACTTACCATATTAGTTTGCCTTGGCTTCGCTGCAATTCCTTTATTGATTTATTTCAAAATTTTGTTTTAAATGGCATTAGACGGTAAAATACCTGCAGGAAAACTGGATGAAAAATGGACCAAATACCGATCGAAGGTACCTTTGGTTTCTCCGGCAAATAAAAGAAGAATCGATGTTATTGTTGTCGGTACCGGCTTAGCAGGTGCTTCAGCAGCAGCGACTTTAGGTGAGCTTGGATATAATGTAAAAGCATTTTGCTTTCAGGATAGTCCCCGACGTGCGCATAGTATTGCAGCGCAAGGTGGTATCAATGCAGCAAAAAATTATCAAAACGATGGAGATTCAGTTTTCCGTCTTTTTTATGATACGATAAAAGGGGGTGATTATCGTTCGCGTGAAGCGAATGTTCATCGACTGGCTGAGGTTTCGGCAAATATTATCGATCAATGTGTTGCGCAAGGTGTGCCATTTGCCAGAGATTATGGTGGGCTGCTTGCAAACCGGTCTTTTGGTGGTGTTCAGGTTTCCAGAACATTTTATGCAAGAGGGCAAACAGGACAGCAATTATTGATTGGTGCTTATAGTGCTTTATCACGTCAGGTAGCAAAAGGTCAGGTAGAAATGTACAAGCGACATGAAATGCTTGATTTAGTTGTGGTGGATGGAAAAGCGCGCGGAATTATTACCAGAGATTTAGTAAGCGGAGAGATTTCAAGACATGGAGCACATGCTGTTGTTTTGGCTACGGGAGGATATGGAAATGTATTCTATCTGTCTACAAACGCAATGGGTTCAAATGTAACTGCTGCATGGAAAGCACATAAAAAAGGTGCGTTCTTCGCTAATCCTTGTTATACACAAATTCATCCGACCTGTATTCCGGTATCCGGAGATCATCAATCAAAGCTGACCTTAATGTCTGAAAGTTTGAGAAATGACGGTCGGGTATGGGTGCCTAAGAAAAAAGAAGATTGCGGTAAACATCCGAATGATATTCCGGAAGAAGATCGCGACTATTATTTAGAAAGAATATATCCTGCTTTCGGTAACCTCGTACCACGTGATGTGGCTTCAAGAGCCGCGCTATATATGGTACGTGAAGGTCGTGGAGTAGGGAAGACAGGTGTTGCCGTTTATCTTGATTTCGCTGATGCGATTAATCGATTAGGAAAGAATACAGT
>JAHDHT010000117.1:4932-7058 GCA_020631175.1 Chitinophagales bacterium | reverse complement strand
ACTCAAATTCGTGAACCACAGGTTGATACAAATCATCCTGCATTTGCTGAAGCAGAAAAGGCAGTTAAAGACAAGTTAGATCGTCTTATCAATATTAAAGGAGATAAAACGGTTGATGATTTCCATAAAGCTTTGGGTAAAATCATGTGGAATGAATGTGGTATGAGCCGTCATGGTGAACGCCTTGAAAAAGCGAAAAAGGAAATCGCCAAATTGAGAGAAGAATTTTGGTCAAATGTTAGAATTCCGGGCGAACTAAATGAATTTAATCCTGAATTAGAAAAAGCAGGTCGTGTAGCAGATTTTCTTGAATTAGGTGAATTAATGGTAAATGATGCACTTGATCGTCAGGAATCCTGCGGTGGCCATTTCCGCGAAGAATTCAGAACCGAAGAAGGTGAAGCAGCAAGAGATGATGAAAATTATACATACGTTGCAGCCTGGGAATATACCGGTAATCCTTCCGACCCGAAATTAAATAAAGAGTCGCTTGTTTTCGAAAATGTAGAGTTAAAAACAAGAAGCTATAAATAAATTTGTTATTCATTAGGAAGGATGGATAAGCCTTCTTCCTGTTTAAAATATATATCATGAAATTGACATTAAAAGTCTGGAGACAAAAAAATCAAAAAGCAAAAGGTAAAATGGAATCGTATCAGGTTGATGGTATTGATGCTGATATGTCTTTTCTTGAAATGATAGATGTTCTTAACCAGCAGTTAATTCGTGAAGGTAAAGATCCTGTTGCTTTTGATCACGATTGCCGTGAAGGAATTTGCGGTATGTGCAGTATGTATATAAACGGTCGTCCGCATGGCCCATGGGAACAAACAACAACCTGCCAGTTACACATGCGTGCCTTTAATGATGGAGATACCATTACGATAGAGCCATGGAGAGCTACTGCCTTTCCTGTTGTGAAAGATTTAACCGTCGACAGAGGTGCTTTCGATCGTATTATTGAAGCGGGTGGATATATATCTGTAAATACCGGAAATGCAATGGATGCGAACTCGATTCCGATCGATAAACAAATTGCCGATGAAGCCTTTAATGCTGCTGCATGTATCGGATGCGGTGCTTGTGTGGCCGCTTGTAAAAATGCTTCAGCCATGTTATTTGTATCAGCTAAAGTGTCTCATTTGAACTTATTACCGCAAGGTAAAGCAGAAGCTTCAAAACGGGCAGTTAGCATGCTTGAACAAATGGATGAAGAAGGATTTGGTTCTTGTACGAATACCTATGCTTGTGAAGCTGAATGCCCAAAAGGTATTTCAATTTCCAATATTGCTAAATTAAACAGAGATTATATCGGAAGTAGTTTAACAAGCAGTAAATAGTATTCAGTATTTGTCTGCATTTTACAATTTGCCAAACACAAACAAACATTTTTGTTAAATCTTCGTTAAATAGTTTTGAAAATTAAAATTTACGATTACATTTGAAAAGTAAATGAAATTAAACTCAGTAAATATTATTCCATCTGCCAAACATAACAACTCTTGTTGTATGTGTATGTGTTGTTGTTGTATGACTTCAAATGGCAGATGCATGATTTAATTATATAGAAAGAAAGAAAAAATTAAAAAGCTGAAGCCATAGGGTTTCAGCTTTTTTAATTTATAAGCGTTTGAAATCCTTTTGCTTTGGTTAAAAATATTAAACCTTAAATTTTTAATCATGAGTAATCAAACGTATCGTTACGAAACTTTGCAAGTCCACGCCGGACAAGATGTTGACCCTACAACCAAGAGTAGAGCAGTCCCAATTTATCAAACAACTTCCTATGTGTTCGACAATTCAGAACATGCAGCCAATTTATTTGGACTAAAAGAATTTGGAAATATCTATACACGGATAATGAATCCGACTACAGATGTTTTAGAAAAAAGAATTGCTGCTTTGGAAGGAGGAACCAACGCTGTGGCAGTAGCCAGCGGACAGGCAGCCCAGTTCATCGCCCTTAACAATATTTTATCTCAGGGAGATAATTTTGTCACCTCTTCATATTTATATGGAGGTACATTTAATCAATTCAAAGTAAATTTCAAACGTCTTGGAATTGAAGCACGTTTTGCAAATGGAAATGATCCCGAATCTTTTGAAGCATTAATAGATGATAATAC
>JAHDHT010000117.1:0-4832 GCA_020631175.1 Chitinophagales bacterium | reverse complement strand
TTTGGACCTGCACTTTCTCCGTTTAACTCATTTCTTTTATTGCAAGGTCTGGAAACGCTCAGCCTAAGGGTTCAGCGTACTGTAGATAATGCTTTAGAAATAGCGAAGTGGTTAGAGAATCATGAAGACGTAATTTGGGTGAACTACCCGGGGTTAGAATCTAATCCGGAACATGATTTGGCGAAAAAATATTTACGAAATGGTTTTGGTGGAGTTTTAAGTTTTAAAGTCAATGGTGGAAAAGAAAGAGCAGATGAAATTGTAAATCAGGTTGGATTAATAAGTCATCTTGCAAATGTAGGTGATGCGAAAACCTTAATCATCCATCCATCCAGTACCACGCATGATCAGCTAAGTGAAGAAGATCAAAAAGCCTCTGGTGTTGAGCCGGGTTTATTGAGATTATCTGTTGGCATCGAACATGTTCAGGATATCATTGAAGATTTATCTCAGGCAATCTTAAAAAGTGCTACCAGTCAGGTAGCGGTTAATTCTTAAAAATAAAATAAGATAAATGTCCATTAAATATTTTCAATTGCCTGCTGATCTTCCACTTGAAAATGGCGCTCTTTTGCATAGACCAACTATAGCGTATAATACCTATGGTAAACTCAATGCAAAAAAAGACAATGTCATCTGGGTATGTCATGCCCTTACAGCGAATTCAGATGTGTTTGACTGGTGGAAAGGTCTTTTTGGGAAGGAAGACCTTTTTAACCCAGATGAATATTTTATTGTTTGCGCCAACATGCTGTCTTCTCATTACGGAACGACCGGTCCACTTAGCGTCAATCCGAAAAATGGGAAACAATATTTTCATGATTTTCCGGAAGTAACGATACGCGATATGGTTGAACTGCATCAGTATTTAGCCCGCGAGTTAAAAATTGATCGTATAAACACAATTATCGGTGGGAGTATGGGAGGCCAGCAGGCTTTGGAATGGGCAGTAACCTATCCTGATCAAATTGAGCATTTAGTTTTAATTGCTACAAACGCATCTCATTCAGCATGGGGAGTAGCTTTTAATGCTTCCCAGAGAATGGCCATCGAACAATCATCAGACTGGAATGAACGACATGAAAATGCGGGATTGTCGGGCATGAAGACTGCTCGTTCGATGGCTTTATTGTCTTATCGAAACTATAACACATACGTTAAGACACAAACCGATGATAACAGGAATTTAATTTTTCCGGAAAAAGCTGAATCGTATCAACGATATCAAGGTGAAAAACTGGCTTTAAGGTTTAATGCTTTTTCGTACTGGTATTTATCTAAAGCAATGGATAGCCATAATGTGGGCCGTTATCGTGACGGAATTCAAAATGCTTTAGCCAATGTAACTGCCAAGTCTTTGGTTATTTCAATTGAAGATGATGTATTGTTTCCACCGGCAGATCAAATCGAAATTGCGGAAGGAATAAAGAATGCCGTTTATAAAGAAGTGCCTTCAATTTATGGTCATGATGGATTCTTAATTGAAACTGAAGCTTTAAGTGCCATCATAAAAAACTTTCTTTTTGAAACTGAAGAGGATGAAAATTCGAATCAAAAAGGCGTGGCATTAATCGGCTTTGGAACAGTAGGACAAGCTTTGTATCCTTTATTAGAAGAGCAAGAAAATGTTTTTGTAAACGGCGTTTCAGTTAAACATCCTGAAAAGCCAAGAGCTCTTGCTTTGCCTTTTGAATTCAAAGATGCCCTTGATTTAATCTATAATGATCGATCAGAAATTATTTTAGAAGCGGTAGATAATGCAGAAGATGCCTATAAATTTGCAAAGGCAAGTTTGCATTTAGGCAAAACATATATCAGCGCTAATAAAAAAATGCTTGCACATCATTTACCTGAATTATTAAATCTTGAACAAAAACACGGCGGTAAATTATTATTTGAAGCTGCTGTCGGTGCATCTATACCAGTACTGCATACCTTAGATTCGTATTTAAATAATGAAGAGATTCTTTCTATCAGTGGAATTATAAATGGTTCTACAAATTATATACTGACTGAAATGGAAGAACAAAATCTTGATTATGATAGCGCTTTAAAAAATGCACAGGATTTAGGATACGCAGAAAGTGACCCTTCTTTAGATGTGGAAGGATACGATCCTTCTTTTAAGGCAGTTTTATTGGCTTACAAAGCATTTGGTGTTTTATTAAATCCGGAGGATGTATATAGAAAAGGAATTGATTCAATAACTGCAGATGATATTTTGACAGCTAAAAATGACGGTCAAAGAATTAAGTTGTTATTTAATATTAAAAAAGAAAATGACTCCATAAAAATTTCGGTTCAACCGGAAAAAGTAAATTCCGACAATGCTTTTTACCATGTAAATGGATCCTTAAATGCAGTTTTAGTTGAAGCGAAAAATTCTGGTGAAGTTTTTCTAAAAGGACATGGAGCAGGGGGCATTTATACTGCTTCAGCAATGATCGCAAATTTAAATCAGGTAATTCAAAAAGAAAATAATAGTGAGAAATCCTTGCTTGTTGAAAGCTTTATGGATTTTGGATTTTAAAATAATAATTGAAAAATAGCAATGAGTAAAATATATGTAATTCACGAAAATGAAGATTGGTTAATTCCACTTAGAAAAGCTTTCAAAACGTTGAATCTTCCATATGAAGAATGGTTTATTGATGATCTTACATTGGATTTAAATTCAATTCCACCGGAAGGTGTTTTTTATAACCGAATGAGTGCATCAGCGCATACAAGAAATCATCGTTATGCACCTGAAATCACCGGTAATATTTTATCCTGGTTACATCGTCATGGTCGCAAAGTAGTAAATGGTCGAAATGCACTGTTGTTGGAGTTGCGAAAATCTGAGCAATATCTTGCGCTTCAGAAATTTGAAATTAATCATCCCAAAACAATCATTAGTAATCATGTTGGTTCATTAATAAAAGCAGTTGATCAGCTTAATGTATTTCCATTTATTCTTAAACCAAATAGGGGAGGCAAAGGTATAGGAGTACAATTGTTTTATTCTAAAGAGAGTTTGCAGCAAGCTATTGAAAATAATCAAATAGGTGAATCTTTAGATGGTATCTGGTTAGTACAGGAATACGTTAAACCTGCTACCGGGAGAATTGTAAGAGCCGAATTTGTAGGAGGAGAATTTTTATATGCTGTTAGTATTGATGCTACGAATGGATTTGAATTATGTCCCGCCGATTCATGTAATGTAGAAGATGCTTTTTGTCCTGCAGACAGTGAAGGAAGCAGCGAAAAATTTGTGATTCTTGATGATTATGAAAATGACGATTTAGAAAAATATGCGGCATTTCTTCATGCAAATGATATTGGTGTAGGAGCTTTGGAATATGTGGAAGATGAAAATGGTGAGAAATGGGTGTATGATGTAAATACTAATACAAATTATAATTCTGGTGCAGAGCAACGGTCGGAGTTAAATAGAGAAGGCATGTTTGAAATTGCAAGATATCTTGGTAGAAAATTAAATAACATTAGTGCTAACGATACTGTAAAAAGACAGCCTGAATTAGTTTATGGTTAGAGATTTATTGAAAGATTCTTTAACCATTTGTATTCATAAAAGTACATCTGAATTTCAAGTTTAATACTGTATAGATATTTTCACCTTAAGAGCAAAGTATTCTTATAAATACCAGTTTTTATTTTGAGTGTTATTTTTATTATTCAAACACACAAGTAATGAGTAATTTTATTTTTAATCATATTGCACTTTCTGTAAAAGATGTTAATGAGTCTGTAAAGTTTTATCAGGATCTGCTCGATCTAAAAGAAATCCCAAATACAGCCTCAAATTCAAAAACAAGATGGCTTTTATTAGATGAGAGTAAGCAACTTCATTTAATTCCACGACCAGATTTTGAGATAAAAGTAAATAAAGCCGTTCATTTTGCTTTATCGACCGATGATTTAGATGCTTTTATTAAGCGACTGAACAACTTTAATATCGAGTATTCAGATTGGAAAAATACTCCGAATAAAGATTATATTAGAAAAGATGGAATCAGACAAGTGTACTTTCAAGATCCAAATGGATATTGGATTGAGATAAATAATAATTCTTAGTATTTAGTTTAATACGAATAAAAGAGAAAAGCATTAGCGATTCTATTTTTCTGACTATATTTAGATAGCAGCTATCAACTATGAATCCGACTGTTATCGCAAATATCGAAATTGATGTGAGCCAGAAAGAGGCCTTTGAATATATTGTGCCAATTGACTTAAGTCGAATTTTTAAAGGATATAGAAATTTACCGGCAGTTGTTAAAACTGACGAATCAGAAAAATGGATTAAACCGGGTCTTGAACGTACTGTTTTTTTTGAGGATGGAAGTACTGCAAAAGAGAAACTTTTGGAAGTCAATAATCCGGATAACTTTTCATATAAGGTAAATCAATTTACTTCGCCATTAAAGCATTTGGCAAAACAAATCAATGGTAGATGGGAATTTTCAAAAGGCCCGGATCTGAAAACAAAGATTCATTGGCAGTATGAAATTGTGCCAAAACATTTTTTTGCAAAGATGATAATAAATGGCATTTTAAAATCGCAGATTAATCATATTTTGACAAATGCGCTTCAAATAATTAGAGAAGATCTTCAAAAATAAGAATTGATTATTCGATAAGTTTTGTTTGATGAATTGTCATGCACTCGTAAAGTGACACCGTAAATATGATTGCATTGTCAAGCATTTGTAATAATTAAAAGTGTATTATACGAATTGCTTCAGACTATCCATTTACTCTTTCATGAAATGGATTTTAAAGGCTGTTATTCAAAAAAGTATATCTTTTCTACCGGCATCGTTTGAGAT
>JAHDHT010000116.1:10288-11814 GCA_020631175.1 Chitinophagales bacterium | reverse complement strand
GCGGCAATAACTTCCGCATTACAAGCTTCCCCAAGCTCCTGAATCTTACCCATTCTAAGAGCTACAGGCGCATTCGACAAAGTAAACTCCGCCCCTTGAGCCTTACATTCCTGTGCTACTTTCCATGCTATAGATTGCTCATCTAATGCGCCGAAAATGATCCCTTTCTTTCCTTTCAGTAAATCGTGCATAAACGCTTATTTTTATTGCAAATAACGCCATATATTCTTGCATTTTGCAATATAAATTACATACTTTGTAAATTGAAAAGTCAGGAAGTGGAAAAAGCATTTCGGCGAATACAGATGCTGATCCTTTTGGGGGGTGTATTTTTTTGCATAACTGGCTGCTCGACAAGACCCGATAAAGCAGAAGATGAGAAAACATCTGTGCTGGTACGAAAACCAACAGATCCCGCACAGACTGTGAAGCTGGTACTCGACAGCCATAGTCAGATATTCAAATTGAATATTCCCCATTCCGAAAAGATTGGTGCCATCAATGAGGCCAAACAAAAGTTTGCCCCAAATTTCCCGAAACGTGGTGAAACGCCTGAAGAAAACATTCAAAAAGCGATACTTAACTGGGCAGAAAGCTATCCCGGAGAGTACGCAAAATATATACAACAACTAAAAAATATTATAAGTCAAAATCAATAATTTTATGAAAAGACATTTACTCAATTTTTGCTTTACTGTGCTTTTAGCTTTTGGAACTGTTTTCGTTTCAGGAGATCTGTTAGCTCAGTGTTCCGGCAATTGTAACGCTCAGGCACCGGCCGGTTGCTGGTGTGACGGTTCGTGTGTAGGATTCGGAGATTGTTGCCCTGATGCCGGTCTCGAATGTCCGGTAGAAGTATGCGGATGTGCCGCTGGTGAATTATGTAATGTAGATCTTGCTGCCGGAACCGGCACTTGTTTTACTGCATTATGTGATATCGCTAACCTAACAACCACTTTAGTTTGTGGTGCAAATGATGATTTCAGTATCGACATTACTTTCGACGGTACCGGGTCAGATTTCACGATCACCGACGGAACAAACACCATGATGGTTACAGCCAGTGGTACCTACAATACCGATACGGATTTAGGATGGCCATTGTATACTTCAGTTGTTTTAGTAACTGTAGTAGACAATGCTGAACCTGCAGGTACTGCCGGATGTTCTTTAAATGCAACACCTTCTACTTGTGATTGTATCGCTGCTCCGGGTGACCAGTGCGCAACTGCCATCGGTTTAACCGTTGGAAATGCTGCACCAACTGATTATCAGGTAGTGAATAACGAATGTGCAACGGATTCTGCTTTAGATCCGGATGCTGCTCCTGCATTAATTTGTGATCCGGGTTTCGGTACCAACTATGCAGGTGGCGATTTATGGTATACCTTCACAACAAATGCTTCATGTAATGGCGACATGGTAGTTGATATTTTAAATTCTGCCTTCTCTACAACTTACGTTTACTTATACGAAGGAACTTGCGGAGCTTTAACAGAAGTAGCTTGTGATACGGGTTTTAGTGG
>JAHDHT010000116.1:3058-10188 GCA_020631175.1 Chitinophagales bacterium | reverse complement strand
ACGAAGGAACTTGCGGAGCTTTAACAGAAGTAGCTTGTGATACGGGTTTTAGTGGTTCGCAAATTACCTTCACAGGTCTGAATTGTGGCACACAATATTTCTTGAGAACATACGACTGGAATAATGATAACTTCGGTGATTTAGAATTGGCCGTTTTCGACCCTAACCCGATTTTAGGATGCGGACTTACAAATTTAACTGCTACAACAACTTGTAGTGCATATAATGAATTTACAATCGAAGTTTCATTTGATGGAAATGGTGCAATTTTCACGATTGAAGATGCTGCAGGTAATGTAGCTCCTTTAACCGGACAAGATCCTGCTAACAGCCCGATCTCTTTCGGTCCTTTCCCATCAGGTACTCCGGTTGATATCAATGTATTCGATCCGAATGATGCAACTTGTTTACTTTCTGTTGCTGCTATCGATACCGATTGCTTCTGCTTCGGTCAGGCTCCGGTAAACGATCTTTGTGCTGATGCAATTACATTAGATTTAACACTTGCCGGCGATACGTTAGGGCCATTTACTAATGAGTGCGGTTTGGTGACTTCAGATGAACCGGCTACACCTCCTGCTTGTTTTAACAATGCAATTGGAGCTGATGGCAACGAAGTAAATTTTGATCATAGCGTTTGGTTCTCTTTTGTTGGAGATGGAAATGTTTATAATATTGAAACAACTCCTTGTGGTTCGCTTTCTTTAGGTGGCACCATAAACGACGATACTGAAATTCAGGTTTACACAGGTGCTTGCGGTGCTTTAGTTGAAGTAGCCGATCAAACTTCTTGTGATCAGGATGCAAGTTATAATGGATTCTATTCATTAATTACTGAATTCGTTACCACTCCGGGAGAAACATATTATGTAGTTGTCGATAATTGGGCTTCTGCAACTGACGGCGAGTTCTGCTTCTTCCTAGAAGATGTAACGCCTGTTTGTGATTTATTAAACTTCCCTGCAATTGCATCTACCGATTGTATCTCTAATACTGAATTTAACTTAGTCGTTGAATTCCAGGGTTCAGGTGCTTCATACGATTTAGTGGATGATCAGGGAGGAGCAGTTCAATCTGGTCCTGCCGGTACTTATACCTTCGGACCTTATGCTGCCGGAACCTCCGTTTCAGTAAACATTAGTGATCCGGCAATCGCAGGTTGTGCAATAAATACAGCTCCTGAAACAAATGATTGTGTTTGTTTTATGTTCGAACCTTCAAATGATGATTGTATTGGTGCAATTGATTTAGATGCTTTTATTGATCCTGCAGGTGGATGTTCTGTTATTGATTCAACCTTAACTCAGGTAAGTAACCAATGTGCATCTTCTTCAACTCCAGAAGAAGGCGCTCCAAGTACAGATTGTTTCGATGGTGATTCGAATCCACTAGATATATGGTATTCTTTCACAGCACCTGCTACTGATCTTACATGGAATATGTTGGTATTCCCTGGCTTCAGTTCTTTTGCTGAATTATATGAAGGTTCTTGTGGTGCCTTAACTCAGGTCCCATCTGTTTCTTGTAGTAATGCCGGTGTTCAGGATTGGACAGGCTTAACTGTAGGAAATACATATTATATAAGATTATGGGATTTCGGTTCTGATCAATTTGGTCAGCATGAATTCTGTCTTTCTTTCTGTCCTACAACTGCAGCAAATGATGCTTGCGCAGATGCAACAGCAATTACCGCTCCTGCTTTAGGAGATACACCGGTTGTAAATGGACCTTTTGATAACACTTGTGCTACTGCTGATGCAGCTGACGATGGTACTTTACCGTATTGTTTCTTTGACGGATCGTTCGATAGAACTATGTGGTATACCTTCACTGGTGATGGTTCTTTAATCGATATGGAAGTTGTTCCATGTGGTGCTCCGGGAGGAGCTGACTTAACTGATTCTCAGTTGGCCATATTTACCGGTTCATGTGGTGCATTTACCGAAGTGGCATGTGATGATGATGGAGCAGAAGCTCCAAATTATGGGTTCAACTCTTTAATTTCAGGATTCCAGACGGTAGCAGGTGAAAATTATACTGTTTTAGTGGATGGATTTGGTACTGCTTCAGGAGAATACTGTATCGAAATTAGAAACGTAACTC
Source organism: Chitinophagales bacterium (assembly GCA_020631175.1). Lineage (GTDB taxonomy): Bacteria > Bacteroidota > Bacteroidia > Chitinophagales > JAHDHT01 > JAHDHT01. The sequence continues at coordinate 8,085 of JAHDHT010000116.1, read as the reverse complement.
CGGTTTGTGATTTACAGGATAACCCGGTATTGGTTGGTACAACTTGTACATCGGGAGCTGAATTTACCGTTCAGGTTTTCTTTGAAGGTTCAGATGCTTCTTATGAAGTAAGTGATGATCAGGGAAGCGCTGTTCAAACAGGTCCTTCAACCGGTAATGGCGGTTCTTATACTTTTGGTCCTTATCCTGTAAATACAGATATTACGATTACAGTATCGAACCCTGTAACTCTGGGTTGTGTCGTTCAGGCAGATCCTGTAACGGCTGATTGTTTATGTTTTGGTTCTAATCCGGCTAATGATCTTTGTGCAGACGCTATTGATTTAGATGCATTTATTGATCCAACAGGAGCTTGTTCTGTAATCGATAATTCTTTAGCGAATACAGATAATACTTGTGCTACAACATCAACACCTCTTCAAGGTCAGCCAAGTGCTGATTGTGTCGATGGCGATGCGGCTCCATTAGATATGTGGTATACCTTTACTGCAATTTCTCCAAGTATGACCTTTGAATTCTTGCTTGTGCCGGGCTTTAGTTCTTTTGCTGAACTTTATGAAGGTTCTTGCGGAGCATTAACTCAGGTGGCTTCAGCTACTTGTTCTAATTCTTCATCTCAGGATTATAACGGTCTTACAGTAGGTAACACTTACTTTATTAGAATGTGGGATTTCGGTTCTGATCAATTCGGTCCACATGAATTCTGTTTTACATTCTGTCCTACACTTGAAGCCAATGATGAATGTCCGGATGCAATTGCATTAAATGTTGGAACAATTGCTTATCCTGAAGATAATGGACCCTATTCCAATACATGTTCAACTCCGGGTGCCGGAGATATTGGTCCGGCTTGTTGGATAGAAACAGCCGTTGATAATAGTGTTTGGTTCTCTGTACAGGGTACAGGTGGAGATATTACTATTGAAACAATTGCAGGAACAAACAATGATACTCAATTAGTTATTTATGACGCTTGCGGCGGAAACGAAGTTGGCTGTGATGACGATGGCGGAGATGGCTTTATGTCAATTGTTACTTTCCCTTCCGTTGCCGGTGTGACTTATTATGCAATGGTAGATGGATTTGGAGGAACTGAAGGAGATTTCCAAGTTAGAGCAAGTTCAACAACTCCTCCATGTTCTATTCAGGCAACATCTTTATTAGGTGATTGTGATAATGATGGAAATTTTGAAGTTACCTTAAATGTATTTGCTCAGGATTTAATCGGAACAATGATTAATATTTCTGATGATGCGGGTAATGATTATGGAGACTTTGAATACATAGATCCATTTGTTCAAACTACTGTAATGTTAGTCGGTGATAATTACACAACTTACAATTTAATCTTATCTGCAGTTGATGAGCCAAGTTGTAATATTACATTAGATCCGATCGGTCCTGTTGATTGTCCGATAGTTGAATGTCCTTCTTTATTTACAGCTTCAACCTCTACCAATACCGTTTGTAATGGCGATGAAGTTACATTCTCTGCAATGTTAACTCCTTCCGATGCATCAAATGCAGTAATAACAATTCAGGAAGCAGGTTCAGGTTCAGTTTTAATTCCTTCCTTATACGGACCGGATGCAAACGGTATGTATACAGCAAGTGCGAATTTAAATTATGATTCTTGCGGACCGTTAACTCAAAGCTTCGATATTATTGTTACCTGTACAGATGATAATAGTGTTGTTGCAATTCAAACAGAAGACATTACTATTTATCCAAACAATATCGAACAGTATATTACTATAACAGCAGATAGTTGTTCTGCGGTTGCGACGATTGATCCGTCATGTGCAGGCTTTATCGATTTCGACGGACCAAGCTCATTCACTGCAAATGAAGGAGAATCAGGAACATGGGATGTTTGTTATGAATACTTTAGTAATTCCGTGCCGGGATGCTTTGACCCTACTGGTTGTATTTCCGTGAGTTACGACTGTCCGCTTCCTCCACCTCCACCGTGTGATTGGAATGCAGGTGTGTTAAGTTCTGCAGTTCAGTTCGCTTGTGATGGTGAGTTTATCAATAGCCCGGTTACAGGTGCTGTTGTAGATAACGGTGCAGTTCTGGTATACGTATTACACGATGGTGCTTTACCTGGTGGTAATATTTACGGAAGTTCTGCAAGTGGTGCATTCGATAATAATGGTCAGTACCCAAGAAACGTAGAGTTATGTATTTCTGCTGTTGTTGGTTTCCCTCAGGCAGGTGGAATTCCTGATTTCGCTGATGATTGTACAGAAGTAAGTGCGAATTGTACGCCGGTTGTATTCCTTGAGCCAGTTGTAATCGAACACGACTTTGTTTGTAATGAGGTTACGGGTGAATTCGATGTTACCTTCACTATCAGTGGTGGTGGCCCTGGATTTGCTCCGGATGTTCATACTTACAATGTTTCGGGTGATTATATTAATGCTTTCGCTGAAGCAGGTGTGGCTTATTCATTCGGTCCGCTACCTGATAATTCAACTTATAATATCTTCGTAACAGAAGATGGAAAAGGTTGTGCGGCTTCGGTTACTGCAGGTCCTGTTCAATGTGAAAAACTACCTGTTGAATTAATTAGCTACATTGGTGAAGTAAAAGCAGATGGTAACTTATTGAAATGGCAAACCGCCACAGAAATCAATAATGATTACTTTACTCTTGAACATTCTACGGATGGAGTAAACTTCTCTACACTAGAATATATTAATGGTGCAGGTACTATAAGTACTATTCAATCTTATGAATTCTTACATAAAGATGCGCCGGCAGGATTAAGTTACTATCGTTTAAGTCAGACTGATTTCGACGGTACTACTTATCAGGAAGGAGTTGTTAGTTTAACAAGAGGCGAAACAATGCTTCAGTTAACGAATATCTTACCTAATCCGGCTACTGATCTGGTAACTGTTAGTTTCTCTTCTACAGTGGAGCAGGTTAGTATTGATTTAACAGATTTAACAGGCAGATCTTTAAGATCTGAAATTGTTAATACAGTGAATGGATTAAATACTTACAACATTAATATTGAATCATTGGCTGCAGGTATCTACTTCATTACAATTACAGATGGTCAGTTTAAAGCAACAGAAAAACTGATTAAAGAATAAGCATACCTACATAATTATATATAAAAAAAGGGACTCAATTTTGAGTCCCTTTTTTGTTTGCATCAATAACAGGTCGCAAAGTTAAATTCAGGTTAATCTATTGAATGCCGGCTGAATAAACTCTTAAAAAAATAAGGCGATTCACACGAATTCACTATCTTTCTATTTCAAGCAAAAATCAATACATGAAAACCTTTACTTTGGCAAAACACTTTTGCTTACTCACTATTGTATTTCTATTTTTTAATCAACAGGCCTTTAGCCAATGTGCTGCCGGCCAAACTCAAATCACCATTGATTTTACAGGTGGCAGCACATTTCCAGTTGAAATTTCATGGGAATTATTAGATGGTACTGGTGCAACTTTAGCAAGCGCTGCTTGTGGTACTTTCATCAGTGACGGCACTTCAGATGATGTTACACTTTGTGTTACAGATGGTGAAACACTTACCTTCAATGCTTATGATGACTGGGGAGATGGATGGAATGGAGAAGGATTTTCAATTTTTGTTACGGAAGATGGATCAGTAAATGGATGTTCGGTTCAAACAGGATGTCTGGTAGAAGAAAACCTGGCACCAAACAACGGTGTTGGTGGAGATAGCGCTGATGGTTGCGATGGTACAAACGACCTTGAATATTCCGTGAGTCTTTCATTTACTTGTGACGCAACCGATATTGAAGGCTGTACCGACGTTCAGGCTTCAAATTATGATGCCTGTGCAACAATAGATGATGGTTCTTGTATTTTATGTGAAGATCCTACCGGTCTTGTTGTTAATGGAACAACAGATACAGATGCAACAGTTAGCTGGACAGCTAATGGAAACGAATCTCAATGGACAGTCGAATATGGTCCTGCAGGTTTTGCACCGGGTGCAGGTACTTCTTTAAGTACGAGCGTTGCTTCTGCTACTATTAGCGGTCTTGCACCGCAAACAGATTATGAGTTTTATGTAACCGGCGAATGTACCAACGGTAATAATTCCAATGCTTCAGGTCCTGTTGCTTTTTCAACCGCCTGTACTGCTATTGTAGTAGATACTTATGGATATTGTATGGATTTCACTGGTGCAGTTGCTGACTGCTGGATTTCTTCTGGTGCCGAAGATTGGGTTTATGCTACTACCGGTGGGCATGTAGGTAATGCAGGAACAATTACAGGTTCTACAGATTCAGGTGGGGAGTTTGCTTATGTTGATGATAGCTCACCGCATAATGTTGGTACTACATTAACTTCACCTCTATTTGATATTTGTGCTCTAACCGTTCCTGAACTGGCATTTTACTGGTTAAGTGATAATGAAGGTGATGTTAATGGAAATGTTGACTTTAATGTTGAAGTAACCTCGGATGGAGGTGCAACATGGACAAATGTTTTATTTAGTAATTCAAACTCACCGGGTAATCCTCCAGGATGGACATTAATAGTAATTGATTTAACAGCTTTTCAAACGGCTGCATGTCCGGGTACTATTCAAATAAGATTTATAGTAGATGAAAATAATGGCGGCGGTTTCGATGATGATGTTGCAATTGATGATATATGTATAAGAGAACAACCGGCATGTAGTGCGCCTACGGCACCTGCTGCTGCTGCAAATGTTACCACTAACTCAGCCGAATTAAGCTGGGGTTCAGCTGCAAATGTTACCGCATGGGTTATAGAATACGGACCAGTTGGTTTTACACCAGGGACGGGCACAACAGTTAATGCCGCTACGAATCCGTTTACACTTACTGGTTTAGCCTCATCATCTAATTATGATGCATATATTTCTTCTGATTGTGGTGGATATCTTTTAGGCCCACTAGGTCCGGTTACATTCCAAACGGCATGTGATATTGTCGTGCCTACAGCAGCAACTCCATATTGTATGCCGTTTACCGGCGGGGAAGCTGTATGTTGGACTCAGGCAGGTG
>JAHDHT010000116.1:0-2958 GCA_020631175.1 Chitinophagales bacterium | reverse complement strand
CAGGCGATTTCGATGATGATGTTGCAATCGATGATGTTTGTGTTCGTGAGCAACCTCTTTGTAACGCACCATTAACTCCTATAACTATTGATGCAATTACTAATAACAGTGCAAATGTATCTTGGACAGCTGGTGGTGCAGAAACAGCATGGATCGTAGAGTATGGTCCGGTAGGTTTTACACCGGGTACAGGTACCGTAATAAATGTTTATCCAAATCCAACTACAAGTATTACAGGCTTAACAGCCGAAACAGACTACGATGTATATGTAACCGCAGATTGTGGTGGTGGTGATGTCAGTTTACCTACAGGTCCTGCCGGTTTCAGAACTGGATGTGATCCGGAAGTTGTAACAGCAGCTACTCCATATTGTATGTCTTTTACCGGTGGAGTAGCAGATTGCTGGTCACAGTCAGGAAGTGAAGCATGGGTTTATGATGTAACCGGTGGTCATGTTGGTAATGCAGGTACCATAACAGGCACTACTTTTAGTGGCGGGGTTTTCGCTTATGTGGATGATAGTTCACCTCATAATGTAGGAACAACTCTTACCTCTACTTTAGTCGACATTTGTGCGCTGGCTTCACCTCAAATGAGTTTTTACTATTTAAGTGATAATGAAGGAGATGCAAATGGAAATGTTGATTTTACCGTTGAAGTATCTTCAGATGGTGGAGCAACATGGACACAAGAATTTTTTAGTAATACAAACTCGCCGGGAACTCCTCCGGGATGGACGCAGGTAATTGTAGACTTAACGGCTTATCAGGCTGCTTGTCCAGGTAATATAGTTGTTCGTTTTATTGTGGATGAAAATAATGGAGGTGGATTTGATGATGATCTTGCGATAGATGATGTTTGTTTCAGTGAGGCATGTGATCCTCCAACAGCATTGATAAGAGGTGCTTGTGAATTAGGCGATGAAGATAATTTTTATGTAAGCATAGATGTGGCTGATCTCGGTATCGGTAATACTTCTTATAGTGTATTTATAGATGGTGTAGATACTGGAGATGATATTTCGGCAACCGGACAGTATTCATATGGTCCATTTCCGGTAGGCACACCGGTAGATGTTCTTTTGGAAGGAAATGATAATCCTTTATGTGTAGTCTCTGCTACCGGATTACTACAAGATTGCATTTGTCCTCCAAATTCAGTTGATGCAGGTTTAGATACCGATTATTGTACCGGTGATCCGGCAATAACCTTAACAGCAAATCTTGGATTAGTACTTGATCCACCACTTCCCTACAATGTCGATGATACCCAAGTTGGCTGTTTTACTGATATCTCAGCAACTGGAACGGCAACAGGTCTGACAGATGATGGAGAGATTGGAATTTCGGTACCATTCAATTTTGAATATTTTGGCACCCAGTATATTGCTCCTTGGGACTTGACTATAGGTAACAATGGTGGAGTCGATTTAGGAACCGCAACAGGTCAACTTGGAACGGCGGATGCGATTGACGGAAGTGAAGATTCGATTTATCCATTTATGGATGATATCGATAGTGATACAGGTGATGTCTATTGGGAAGTTGTAGGTAATTGCTTAATTATTCAATGGGATGATCGTCCGCATTTCAGTAATACAGGATCGGCTACATTCCAAATGTCTATATGCGATGACAATTCAATTACATTTGCTTATCTCGACGTTGTTTTCGATGATCCTGCATTTGATAATGGAATAAGTGCTAATATTGGTATTGAAAGCTCAAACGGTCAGTTTGTAGCATATTCAATAAATGATGACACTGCACTTGCGGGTGGAGTAACTTGTATTCAATTTACTCCTGCTGATGGTTTAGCTTGTGCTTTCTTAGGTTGGACAACAGATATTTCTGATCCTGCAAATATCATCTACGAATCAGGAAGCCAGACTTATGGAGTTACTCCTACAGAAACAACAACTTACTACGCTTTAGCCGATTGTAACGGTGTGCCTTGCGTAGATAGTATAATGGTTACACTCGACGGACCTTCATGTGCGGGTTGTCCGGTTCTTACTGCAACTGCTTCAGGAACACAATATTTCTGCTTAAGTGATGCTAATGTAGACTTAACCGATGTAACAACAGGTTTAACTTTTGATCCTCCAACAGGAGCGGCAACAGCATCAATAGAATATTTCTTAGATCAAACTATGGATCCGACTGTTGCTCCAACTCTACCGTATACTCCGGGAACTTTAGCACCTTTAAGTGATTGTACAGAAAGTACAACAGCGCTTTATGCCTACATCGTTTGTGATGACGGTACCGGAAATATTACTTACACCGCTGCCGGTCAGGTAGATGTTGTATTATATCCGGCTCCTCCAATTGCTGAAGTTACTGGATGTACACTTACAGCAGAACCTGCTTGTACGGATGGAAATGATGCCGCTGTAGTTATCGAATATTCTGCTGACGGTGGAATTACATGGACAGCGAATGCAACACAAAATTCGGGTGATGGTATATCTGAAGATGTTCGTGCTTATGTAGCCGATCTTGCTGTCAATGTAGCAGATTGGGAAACTTCTGCTTGTATTTCTACTGCTACTGTTACCGCTGAAGATTGTTGTCCGATGAATATTACTTCTGCTGTAGATGGAGGTGATGTTTGTGGTGACGGTGTGGCTGAGGTATGTATAACTGTGTCAGCAGATAATACAGCTATCGATGCTCTAATAGCTGGTCCGAATGATCCTTTATATCTTGGCGGAGATGATGATGCGGTCGTTGGATATTTATCGAATGGGTCAGATTTCACTACCAGCCTTGTAGCTGGTAATACTTATTATTTTGTTACAACAAGCTTTAGCAGTACCATCGGAGGAAATTATGTTAATTCGATAACAGGCCCTGGATACGTAACCGTTACCAACGGTACCCTTAGCGGTACTACTGTCGGTAACCCTGTTTGGTCACGTCCGGGTACAGTAAGCACAACAACTTGTTTTACAA
>JAHDHT010000115.1:8691-11848 GCA_020631175.1 Chitinophagales bacterium | reverse complement strand
ATTTTGATATTAATTTAATTAAGCTTGAAAACAATCCTGATTTGTGGCTGACAGAAATTTTATGGTCGATATTAAAACAATCCATGCACAAAAATGCAGATAATTGGATTGTAGCGGGAGACTATAATGCTTCTGTAACTTTTGATTATATGTGGGGTTCAAAGCCAAGAGGTAATCAGGAATTTATTGATAGAATGAATAAACTTGGTCTGATAGAATCTGTGTTTTATTCTAACAAAGAACATATACCAACATATAAAAACACGAATGGCGGAAAAGTAATTCATCAAATGGATCATATGTTTTTATCTGAAAACTTAATAGGTCAACTTGAATCATCCGGCGTTGAAAAAGATTTGGGCATTTTCGAAAATTCAATCAGCGATCACTTGCCAATTTTCACCAAATTGAATATTGAAAACTAACCAATTTTTGAAAACCGGTTTAATAACTGGCATTTTTATTAATGCAGATGTTTAGGTTATTATTAAAGAGAATTAAAAAAAATGTCATTCAAATACGAAAGTATCCCATTAAGTAGTCATACTTGTAAATATTACATAAAGCAAAATGAATATAGTTTAAGTTTCAAAGACTGGCTTAATCATATTCAAGAATCAGATTCGTTCATTTTAAATTTCAATCAAGTCCTTATTAATTCAAATTTCTCCGCATTCTTCTGGGAGGTAAAACCTGTTACTACTAAAACCTTAGATGATCTATTCGAATTTGTTTTAGTCAAATCAAATTCCTTTCAAAACGTAAATCCCGATCGAATTTCTTTTCGTGATTATTTCGATCTTAAAAAAATTGTTGTTCATTTTAAAAATTTGGGAGGTGATGCTGAATTAATTGTTCCTTGTCCGGCAGATAATCACACGAAATATGCACACCTTGCTGACTTTGTGCGTACAGCGTCTGAAAAACAGATAATTGCATTCTGGAAAAAAGTAGGTGAGGTGTATGCTGATTCGATTGGGGATATATCAAAATGGTTGAGTACTTCCGGACTTGGAGTTTATTGGGTGCATGTTAGAGTGGATAGCCGGCCGAAGTATTATCAGTTTCTGGAGTATAAACAATTTTGAAGAGTTGAATGCAAGCGCAAGTGTCAAGTGCAAGAATCAAGTTCAATCATCCCGTCGCTGCGCGACGCCGCTCCTTAAAAAGCTCAGTTTAAGACATAATTTAGAGTTCATAAAATTCGGTGAGGGTTCAAATGTTTTTCGTGTAGCACAACATTTCAACTAAACCCGATAGTAATGGAAACCCGACCACTATGAAGTGCATTGAAATAAGTTTGAGCGATGGCTGACGAAGGAAGACAAGCGAATACTTTATTGAAACGCCTGAATAGAGGGCGCGTTGCAATGGATAGCGGGGGAGGATGCTTTTTGGATAAAAAAGGTTTATTTTTCAAAAAAATAAAAAACATGAATAGGAAATTACTAAGACCGGCAATCTGGGCTTTGCTTTTTAGCGGAATGGGATTTATGTTGTTGTTTGTATTGGTTATTTTCGAGCGAAGTGCATTTAATTTATTATTTGATCAATTAAACGCAAGTGATGATCAAGTGAAGAATGTATTTAATAGCTTACGAATGGTTGTTGATGTTTTGCCTTATATGTTAGGACCATTTTTGTTAGGCACATTCGTATTTGGCCTTATTCAGGCAATACGGAGTAAATGGAGTACGATTCCGGTTTTTATTTTAATTACATTTTGTATTCCGATGATCTGGAATATTACTTTTGCAGATACTGCGGCAGTAGTTGAAACCTTAAAACAGACCTTGCACAGTAGTCGATTTGAAACGATCAGATCAGCAACACAAGCGGTGATGCAGCAACATCATCTTGGCTTAATTGGCTTTGGGATTTTTTTGATTGGACAATTGTTTTATTTGTTTGGATTGATTAGAAAAAATTAAATCAATGCAAGACTATATTCAATTTGCTAAAAAAAATGGTGTGACACTTTTAAATGAAGGTGCCTGTCAGTTTTGCGGAGCGAAAACTAAAAGGGGAATTCATGAATGTATAGAGATTTTTAATGTAGGTTTTCAGGATGTTGATTTTGCCAAATCAGAAAATCATATTTATCGTTTTTATATTGTAGATGCGCATACTTTACAACATTCTGAAATTCATGGAAGATGGAGTAATCATTTTCATTTAAGTCGATTACATCTAATATTTAAATATAAGGTACGGTGGACCTATAAGCTTTCTCCTCTATTAAGTGAGCATTTGAATAAATACAAACTGAAACATGCAAATGAAGTTTTGCAATCACCTCCTGTAAATCAACGTGGAGATTTAACAAGTGCTTCTGTTCTGGAGCAAATGGGCGATGAATCGCAGTTGAAAAATGTAATTGAAAACTGGGCGCGTGAAGTTTATCAGGTATGGGCAAATCATCATCCTGTCGCAGATAAAGTGGCTAAATTGTTTTTATCATAGTTTTGTTTCGGGAATAAGTAATTTTAATTTTTTAGCTTTATTATTCTAAGTTTAAATTTGAAATGAAGAAAGTACTTCCGGAAATAGGGTTTGAAAACAAGGTTAACCCAAAATCCTTTTTTGACATAGTAAGAATTGAAGATCTTTTAGCAAGGGACTTAGATCATAGTATCTTCGAAAATCATCTCGTAAAGTTTTTTATCATTTTTTATATCTATGAAGGAAAGGGAAAGCATACGATTGATTTTGTAGATTATAAGTATAATAGCGGCACCGTCTTAATAATCCGAAAAGATCAGGTGCATAAGTTTCACCAAAGTAAAAATGTTAAGGGCTATTTATTGATTTTTACAGAAGAGTTTATCGTTAGTCATTTAAATAAATTACAGGCCTCGAAAGTCATGCAGTTGTTTAATGATTCTTTCGGAAATCCAAAGATTAAGTTTAATAATAAAGAGGAGTTTCAGGATTTTACAGTTTTGGTAAAACATATGGAATCGGAGTATAAAATTAGAGATGATTTTTCAATCGGAATTACCAGAAGTGTATTACATATTGTGATCACTAAATTGTTTAGGGTTATTTCCAAGCAAGGGAAGTACGTTGAAAACACCAAACATATAGATCAATTTATTTCCTTTCAGGAATTGGTTGAGGAAAATTGTTTTACCAATAAAAAGGTGCAATATTATTC